>JBCCKB010000218.1:0-6383 GCA_039027595.1 Pseudomonadota bacterium
GGTGCTCACTCGCGGCGTCCTGGTCATCTCTCGCCGCATAAGGTGCCGTCGGGCGGTAAACGCAGCCTGGTCCGTGTTGCGGACCCCGGGCTGGAACGCCCCCAGCAAAGAGCCGTCGAACTCAAACCGCCATTGGCTCGAGATGACGAACCTCGCGGACGACGACACCAACAGAGTGTCCCCAACTCGGTGGTCGGATGCCCACGGTCGACGAGCCCCTCCTCGGGAAACGAGGTTCTCCATAGCGAGGCACCAGTTCAAATGTCATCCTTCGTCTCGAGAGCCTAGCCGAATTCGGTACCACTCGAGCGCCGTCACAAGCCGACCAAGCGGCGAGTGCGATTCCTCGTCTAGATCAATCCGGCTCTCGAACGTCCTAGCAAACCCTCTTTGTGCCGGTCGCCGTTCGACCTCTCGTGTCGCCCCAGCACGAAATCTGCACGCGCGGTAAGCATCAACGGGGATGGCATCGAGGCCGCTGCGGCACGTCGGTCGCCCTGGGCACAGGGACCTACCCCAATCCAGCGAATTTTAACCGAATTTTCAGGAACGGCGCGTCAGATCTCCCCAGGAGCGGCAAGGGCGTTCAGGCACGAGGGGTCATGGGCGGTCGGGGTCGCAGTTCGAGCACAGGCAAACAGGCGAGACCCCTATGAACAGTGCCCAAGTCATGAAGTGCCGTACCAACCAGATCCTGACGACGTTCGGGATCCGGCGGAAGGGATTTTACTCCCCCTACGACCACGCGCATCAAGCCGATTGGGAGGTCCCTGCCTACCCGCATGTAAAGGAGTACTTCGACCGTTTGTCTCAACGCTTCGGCGCTTTCCTCGGCGCGATGGATGACAACGAGCCCGATTTCCTCCGGATCGACGCCGAAGAAGATGGCGGCATGTTTCAATCGCGGTTTCTGTCGGCACTTGATGCCTGCGTGGTCTACACCGGCATCACGGAGTTCAAACCAGCGCGGGTTCTCGAGGTGGGTTCGGGCAGCACGACGCATTTCATTGCGCGCGCGATTGCCGATCATGGCCTTGATACGGAGGTAACCTGCATTGATCCCGAGCCACGCTGTGAGATTGCCGCTCTCCCGGTCAATTTCGAGCGTCGCGTCCTGGAGGCAGGTGATGTCGATCGGATCGCCGAACTCGACGATGGCGACGTGCTCTTCATCGACTCAAGCCACTTCATGCAGCAGGGATTTGACGTGGACATCCTGTTCAACCGCGGTTTTCCCTCGCTGAAGCCCGGCGTCATCGTCCATGTCCACGATGTGTTTTTACCTTACGGCTACCCCAAGGGTTGGGAGTGGCTGCGGTTCAATGAACAGCAGGCGCTCGTGGGCTGGGTGCTCTCGGGCTATTTCGAAACGCTTTTCGCAACCCAGTATGTTTGGCGCGATATGGCCGAAGAACTCCGCCAAGTGTGCCGGACCTTCCGTCCGGACCTGAAGGGCGACGGGGGCTCGCTCTGGCTGAGGAAAGCGTGAACAGCGAGGCGCGGGTGACGTCTGCCGTTAGCAAGCGCCTTCGACCTCGCTGACGATCCCGTCAACCAGTTCGGCAAGCAATCCCTCGTCTTCGCATTCCGCCATCACCCGGATCAACGGCTCGGTCCCTGATTTGCGAATGAGAAGGCGGCCTGACCCGTTCAAGCGCTGCTCGGCATCGGCAATCGCCGCCTTCACCGATCCTTCCTCGAGCGGTTGTGCGCCAGCGGCATAGCGAACGTTCTTGAGGAGCTGCGGAACAGGGTCGAAGCGATGCGCCAGGATCGACGCCTGCTTGCCGGTCTGGACCATCTCACGCAGGAACTGGAGCCCGGCGATAAGCCCGTCGCCCGTCGTCGCGTAATCAGTCAGGATGATATGGCCGGACTGCTCGCCACCCATGTTAAAGCGGCCCTTGCGCATTGCCTCAACGACGTAGCGGTCGCCAACGCCGGTGCGGTGGAGGGTAATCCCCTGCCCCGCCAGGTGGCGCTCCAACCCGAGATTCGACATCACCGTGGCGACGAGCGTGTTGTCAAACAGCCGGCGCTCCCCGGACCATCGGGCGGCCAGAAGTGCCATGATTTGGTCGCCATCCGCCTCGGCGCCCGTCTCATCAAGGATCAGGACCCGGTCCGCATCCCCATCAAGGCAGATCCCGACATGGGCGCCTTCGCGAACCACGGTCTCGGAGGCGAGCCGCGGGTTGGTCGAGCCACAGCCCTGATTGATGTTGGTTCCGCTGGGATCGTCCCCAACAGGCACCACCTCGGCACCCAATTCCCAAAGTACCTGGGGCGCGGCCTTATAGGCAGCTCCGTTGGCGCAGTCGATCACGACCTTTAATCCGTCAAGTCGCAGGCTTGCGGGAAAGGCGGATTTCGCACGTTCAATGTAGCGAAAAAGCCCATCATCAATGCGCTGGGCACGTCCAATATTGCTTGCCGCCGCGAGTTGAACCTCACCCCGCAGAATCTCCTCAATTTCCTCCTCGGCGCTGTCCGATAGCTTGTAGCCGTCGGGGCCGAAGAACTTGATGCCGTTATCCTGGTGCGCATTGTGCGACGCAGAGATCATCACGCCGACATCAGCCCGCATTGAGGTGGTGAGAAGACCCACGGCGGGCGTCGGGACGGGCCCGAGAAGGAGGACATTCATGCCCGTTGATGTGAACCCCGCCGTCAACGCGTTCTCAAACATATAGCCCGACAGGCGGGTATCCTTACCAATCACCACACGGTGCGCCGCAGAACCATCGCGGCGGAAATAGCGCCCGGCCGCCGCCCCCAGGCGCAGGGCGAGATCTGCCGTCATAGGGTGTTCGTTGGCTGTGCCTCGTACGCCGTCCGTTCCAAAGAGTTCACGCATCACACTCGTCCCCATTCAACACGGTCCAAAGCCGCAACGCCTGCCACGTCTCGGCAACATCGTGCACCCGGATCACATGCACGCCCTGTGCCGCCCCATGAAGCGCGACAGCAATCGAACCCGGCATCCGATCCTTCGCCTTTTCCGCTTTACCGATCGTCCCAATAAAGCGCTTGCGCGATGCTCCAAGTAGAAGCGGCACGCCCAACTCATGATAGACCGAAAGGCGCGCCAGGATCGACAAATTATGTGCCGCCGTCTTTCCGAATCCGATCCCGGGATCCGCAATGATGCGGACACGGGGGATGCCCGCCGCCTCGGCGCGCATGATCGCCTCGCGGAGATACGCGGCCACGTCGCCGGCCGGCTCCGAGTAGGAAGGTGCGGTTTGCATCGTCTTGGGGTCACCCTGGGCGTGCATCAAGCAAACCGGCACCTCGCGCTCGGCCACCAGCGGCGCCATGTCCGGGTCGAACGTCATCGCGGAAACATCGTTGAGCATATCCGCACCCGCATCGAGGGCGGCCTCGGCGACCCGAGACTTGCGTGTGTCGATGCTAATCGGCGTTGCTATCCCGGCGGCACGGATCGCGGAGATCACCGGGACCACGCGGGCAACCTCCTCGGCCTCGGGGACCGTCTCGGCGCCCGGTCGGGTACTTTCGCCGCCAACATCCAGGATATCGGCAAAAGGACCCATTGCTTGGGCCCTGGCCACGGCGGCGGCGACTGTCGCAACCTCTCCACCGTCGGAAAAACTGTCGGGGGTTATGTTGAGGATGCCCATAATTCGTGGCCGATCTAAGGTCAGTCCAAGAAGAGATGGGCGCGCGGCGCTTAGGCGCTCAAGTGCGCCGGGTGCCAGCGCCGACGCGGGTACAGCATTCCCATTTTGAAGAACGCTGTCGAACCAGACATGGGCGCTTCCCGCGAGCATGCGCGCCCCTTCCGGACGCGGGCCAAGGCGCGGAATGGCGTCATGGATCGGCGTCATGCCGTGGCGACCAGCGCCTCTGCATCCGCGGATAGTTCGCGGGCACCACTGCCCCGCGGCGCAGCGGCCCCCACGAATACAAGCTCCGCGGCCCCGAATTCGCTCGCAAGCCAAACCGCAAGGCGTTCGGGTTCCTCGGAGTCAGGGGGCGGCGTCGCGTCGATGACCATCTTGGCGGGCGCCCAAACGCTGATCCGCCCCCGCCGGCTCGCCCAGTCGAGCTCTGTACGGCTATCGACGACAACGCAGCGGCGGTCGCGCGCCGCCAGAACCCAAGCGGATTGCTCAAGATCAAGGAGGTCAATCCGGCGCTGCGCAAGAGGGATCGCCACGTCTGGCCGATCCGCCTCACCCCGCCCCACACAGAGGATTGCCGGAAGTCCAAGGGCCTCGATCCCATCGAGCCAAGCTTTGAGACGCGCTGAAACCATCGCCGCACGACTGAGAAAGAAGACGACGGGCGCCGGTTCGTCCTCGGCCGCTGCAATCATTGCGCCGGGTAAATCTTCGCGGGTGCGTACAATCTCGACCCCAAGCGCCCCAGGACCCAGGTCGAGTTTTTCGATCCGTACAAATGTCCGAAGCGCCTGAGGGGCCGCCAGAATTCGGCCCGCCACCCGCTCGGCCAAGGTTTCAAGAAGGTTGAGACGCTCGCGCTCGAGCTCGGCGGCGATGGCTTCCGTGATTTTGTCATAACTGAGGATTCGGTCGACATCGTCGCTGACATCGCGCGCCGGCCGGACCTCAACCACTACGTTGAAGGCGAGCCGCTGTGTTCTGCCACGCTCCGGTTGGAAGGCACCGATCTCGGTTTCAACCACGTGGTCACGCAGTGAGATCCGGTCGGGCATCGGTTCAGACGACGTTGCCAGCGCGCGGTGCTCTGGATGCGAGAAGGCAAGCGTGATGTCGCTAGTCATGACCCCAGCCACCGGCGCCGTGCGGTCCGATCGACGGCATATCCCCTGACCCGCGCCTTGCCCGGACAGTCTGGCGCCCCGTCAGTCAGTTCGCCGCGTAGCGCGGTTCCTGACGGTAGAAGTAATGGTAACCGATTGTGGCGGTCTTCGTGAAGACCCGGCTCCAGCGAGGGCTCACGGCCTTTGTGTGGTAGTGCGTCGCACCTTCCGTCAACGTCCTGGGCGCCTTACCGTCAAGAAGAAGCGTCGCGATCTTTCCAACCTTGTCCCAAGCGCGCGGCTCATTGACGATCTCTTTGCGACCATCGCACGCATAGGTGAACTGGCAGCGGTAGCGCTCTCCCGTTCCCTGGTAAATCACACTGCAAACATCACTTGGATAAGACGAACTGTCGACCCGGTTTAAGATGACTTCGCCCACGGCAAAGATCCCCTTAATGGCTTCACCGCGCGCTTCGAAATAAAGCGCCTCTGTCAAGCACCTCCAGGCTTCTCCACCGTCCTTGGCAGGAAGCGCCGCCAAGAAGCTCGCCTCGTAACGCATCGCCTCAGGCTTTGGCTCAGGCCGTTTGAACCATGTGTTTCGGCGCGCGGGTGGCTTTGGTTTCGCAACAAGCTGCCGCGCCTTGTTTGGGGAAACCTGCGCGAAACCCTCACGTTCCACCCCTAGCATGGCCGACACGCGCCCGTTAATGTCACCCACCGGTGCGTTCGATTGGCTGAGCACCATGTCGCCAGCAAGCGCCACCGAATTCGAGCCGAACCACAAAAGGACACCGGCCCACAACGTGGGTCTTAAGCGCATGAACTTCCCCCTAGGCAGCCAACACCGTCCGGGCCGAGGCCCGCAAATACACCCAGATCGAGTTAGTCAAGAATGTGCGCACCGTCCACCCTGAGGAGAGCGGCGAGCGGTGCCAAACCGCATCAGAATCGCCTGCTCTCAGGGGCGCCTCAGAAAATAATTTCTGAATCAATGATTTAGAATTTCGACGCGCGTTCCTTGATCGCGAGATGAGCGGCGGAAAGTCGCGCAACGGGAACGCGGAACGGCGAACACGACACGTAATCGAACCCTGCGCTTCGGCAAAATGCGATGGAGTCAGGGTCGCCCCCGTGCTCACCGCAGACCGATAAGGTGGCGTCAGGGCGCGTCTTTCGACCGCGCTCGGCGCCAATAATCAAAAGCTCGCCAACCCCGTCCAGATCCAGACGATGGAATGGATCCTCGAGAAACACGCCCTGATCGACATAGCGCCCCATGAAGCGACCGGCATCGTCGCGGGACAACCCATAGGTCATCTGGGTCAGATCGTTAGTGCCGAAGCTTAGAAACGCCGCATGACTGGCAATCTCGTCAGCCCGCAAGGCGGCCCTCGGCGTCTCCACCATCACGCCAATCTGGTAGCCAAAGTTTGCACCGGTCTCGTTGTGAACAGCTGCGGCTACGGCATCGATCCGGGTGCACACGAGCTCGACTTCGCGGCGCGCCGACACCAGTGGAATCATGATCTCTGGAACAACCTGATCGCCTGATCCAACGGCGACCGTCGCCTCGAATATGGCGCGCGCCTGCATATCGTAGATTTCCGGCATCGCGATCCCAAGCCGA
>JBCCKB010000219.1:0-6271 GCA_039027595.1 Pseudomonadota bacterium
CGGATTGCCGCCCGTGCACCTTTGGAATCCGCCGTTTTGTGGTGATCTCGACATCAGGATCGCCCGCGACGGCACGTGGTTCTACCTTGGGACACCGATCGGTCGGCCAGAGCTCGTGCGGCTTTTCTCGACGATTCTGCGCAAGGATGGCGAAGAGTATTTTCTCGTCACGCCGGTCGAGAAAGTCGGGATCACCGTTGATGACGCACCATTCGTCGCCGTTGACTTCGAGCCGGACGGCGAAGGCGCCGAGCAGCGTCTCACCTTCACGACCAATGTTGGAGACCAGATCGTCGCCGGGCCTGACCATCCCATTCGCGTTCCCCGCGATGAACGCACGGGAGAACCGTCCCCCTACATCCTCGTCCGCGCCAATCTCGAGGCGTTGATCGACCGAAAGACCTTCTACCGGTTGGTGGAGATGGGGCGGCACCAAGACGGCTGGTTCGGCATCTGGTCCGGCGGCCATTTTTTTCCCGTTATCCCCTCGGCCGAACTGGCTGACTAGGGACGCGCCACCTTCTTCTCTTCAAAATATCCTCGGGGGAGCGCGAGGGGGCAGACGGCCCCCTCGCCAGTGTCGTCTCCGGGCGATGACATCTCAGCGAGGGGACGCTGGTTTCAGAAACGCGCTCACCCTAAGATGATGACGAACAGGAGAATGCCATGGGCAAGCGGAATGCACTTATAGTCGGGGTGGGCGCGGGGTTGTCGGCCTCCCTGGCGCGCCTCCTCCACAACGAAGGCCATGATGTTCACCTGGTGGCGCGCGATACGGACAAGCTCGAAGCCCTGCGCGAAGAGGTGAACGGCACGCTCTGGCGGGCGGACGCCACGGATGGAGCCGCGATCCGTGATATTCTCGGGACCATTGAAGGTCGCCTTGAGGTCGCGGTCTACAACCCCTCTGCTCGGGTGCGCGGTCGCCTCGTTGACCTCGATCCAGAGGGTGTCCGCC
Organism: Pseudomonadota bacterium; assembly: GCA_039027595.1. GTDB lineage: Bacteria > Pseudomonadota > Alphaproteobacteria > Rhodobacterales > Rhodobacteraceae > Ovoidimarina. The sequence continues at coordinate 959 of JBCCKB010000219.1, forward strand.
ACGCGCTCGACGTCACGGCGTTTGGCGCGTTTCTCATGGGTCAGGCCGCCGCCGGTCGGATGATGGCGCAAGACGGTCCTGTCAAAGGAACGATTCTGTTCACCGGCGCTTCGGCGGGCGTGAAGGGCTTTCCACAGTCGGCGTCGTTCGCCATGGGGAAATTTGCGCAACGCGGGCTTGCTCAGTCTATGGCGCGGGAATTGCATCCAGAGGGCATTCATGTGGTCTGGGTCAATGTCGACGGAGCCATTCACGCAGCTGAGCGCGGTGACAACCTTGGGGCCAAAATGCTCGACCCCGACGCCATTGCGCAAACTTATCTGGCCCTTATCCGGCAGGACCGTTCAACCTGGTCCGATGAAATCGCGATCCGGCCCTGGGTCGAGCGGTTCTAGGGAACAAACGAGTGCCGCAGGTTTTGGGCGTTGGTTCAGCGGCGAAAGCTGGGCCATCGCCAGTCCGCCCAAGATGACAATTGATCGCGTGGGGCAGGCTAGACCCGCGATTGACGCACTAGGCGCCCTGCTCTGCACGAAGGCGACCCAAAAGCCTTCCAGTCTTGCCGCGTGCGCCAGTTACAGGACAAAGACTGGTGTGCTCTCCGGCATGGCGGGTTCGTGTCCGGATTTGGATCTCCGACTACCTTTGCGCAGTCTGATTACCGTACTCGCGGTTGTCCCGGCGGATCCTCGCCCCCGTCCGCAGGACGCCACCGTTCGAACGCGTCACTTGGACTGCTCCCATCTTAACGGTGATCCCAGAAGGCACATGTCCCATTTGCACGTGTAGCGTCGTGTGGCTTGACTCCGGCGCGTCCCTATCTCTGCGATGACGCATTGCTTCGAAACGCAGATGGACTTGGCCAGCTTGTTGCTGGCTTTCGCGTCGCCAGGATTGCGGGAGAAAGTGCTCTGAGCCGGCACCTGGACGGGCGACTGGTCGGATCCAATGGACGCGTGAAGCTCTCCTGACAGAAGGCTGTCAGGAGTGGTATGGCAGAACACGGATATCGCAATCACTTTCCAAAGGAGCCCGACGTGAGCAAACCCATCCTAGTCTGGAGCGAGATCCCGGTCACCGATATGGACCGCGCCTTGGCGTTCTATAATTCGGTCTTTGGCTGGCAGATGACGATTGACGAAAGCGGCCCAAACCCGATGGCCACCCTTGGTGGCGATCTTGAGACAATCGGCGGTCACCTATATCCCGGAACACCAGCAAGCGATAACGGCCCCACCGTTCATATTGCTGTGCCTGGGAAGCTTGAGGACCATGTGGCTCGCGTTGGGCCGGCCGGCGGCGAAGTGGTCAGCCCCGCGATCGAGATCCCGCCTGGCCGCTTCGCCTATATCAAGGATCCCGATGGAAACTCCATCGGTCTTTTCGAACCGAAAGGCGCCTAATGCGCAGAGCCGACCGCCTTTTTCAGATCGTTCAATATCTGAGAGGAGGTCGGCTCCTGACTGCCCGGGTGCTCGCCGAGCGTCTGGAAGTGTCCGAGCGGACGATCTACCGCGACATTGCCGATTTGATTGGCTCTGGAGTTCCGATCGAGGGTGAGGCCGGAGTGGGCTACCTGATGCGAGAGGGCTATGACTTGCCGCCCCTCATGTTCACCCGCGATGAGATTGTCGCCCTTGTCGCGGGCGCGCGGCTAATCCGCGCCTGGGGCGGGCACCACATGGCGCATGCGGCCGAGGAAGCGCTTGTCAAGATTTCCGCCGTTGTTCCAGAGGACGCGCGACGGCGTGCCGCTGCTGTCCAGGTACATGCGTTTCAGATGCCCGAGCTTGATGACGCCACGCGGCACCGTATCGACGCGCTCGAGGTCGCGGTCGAGGCCCGGACACGGCTGGTGCTCTCCTATCAGGACGGCGAAGGCCGGGGTACGGACAGGCCCGTGCGCCCGCTGGGGCTTTGGTTTTGGGGTAAGGTTTGGACCCTGGTGGCCTGGTGCGAACTCCGGTCCGATTTCAGGATGTTTCGGCTCGATCGCATTGAGGACATGCGGGAGGAGGGATCGTTTCGTCACGAACGGGGGAGAACCCTCAAGGACTTCTATGGCTCAGCTCCCCCTCCCGACGCATGGACGTAAGGGAACTGGTGCGGCGAACCCGCCTGTCCAAAATCATTCGGCATGTCGCGGCAGTTGCAGAGTTTAGCGCTCGGGGCCAAGCCAGGAGCGCCTTGCAAGAGCAAGCGCGCGGAGGTCGTCCAACAGATGTACCTGAACGGCTGGACGGGGTGGAGAAACCCGTGCGGCCCGCATGCAACGATCCAGCCTAAATGGCGCTCGACAAAAGCGGCGCTGCAAGGTGCTGCACGGCATGCGCACGCGAGCCTGTGGCTCTCTTAGGTTCCAAGCCCGAGGTCCTCAAGGTGCCGATTGGCCGCCAATTTTCGACGTTTTGTAAAGTTCTTGTCGAAATGCATATCCTTTTTGGCAGGTTGCCGTCCGCGGATGGGCGAATACCCTGCTGTTCTGCCCACGGTTGCGGAAGCTCCGACCACATGATGAAGAACTGGGACGACCTGAAATTCTGCCTTGCCCTGTCGCGGCACGGTACCATGAGCGACGCGGCCACCGTGCTTGGCACGAATGTGGCGACAGTGTCGCGTCGCGTGCACAGGTTGTCAGACGAGATGGGCAAGACCCTGTTTGTCAAACAAGGCAATCGGTGGGTCGTCACCGAAGCGGGTGCCGAGCTCTCTGTGATTGCAGAACAGATCCAGAACCGCATCGGTCAAAGCAGGCTTGATGACGATGATGCGGACGCCGAGCTTAATATCCGCATCAGTTGTGCCGTACAGATCATGCAGTGTGGCCTCGTGGACGGGATCGTGGATTTTTTGCGCGAACATCCCCGTGCGCGTTTGCGGCTTGAACTGGGAAAGAGGAGCCTTGCGCTTAACGAGTGCGATATTCGGATGGGCTTCGAGGCACCCAATAGGGGTCGGGTTGTCAGGCGGCTTTTGACGCGCATGTCGATGGTACCAGCCTGTCGGCGCTCGTTCTTGGACCGGATCGAAGGCTGGTTAAACGTCATTTACCTTGCTGATCACCAGGGGCCATCACGCGCACTTTCAGATGCGTTCGCCGGGCCGCCAAAGGTTGAAATCGAGGGGTTGAACCTGACGCGTCTGATCTTGAGGGCCAACCCACTTGTCGCCGCACTGCCACGTTCGATTGTTGACGCGGAGCCGGACCTGGTGGAGTACCCGATCGCCCAGTCAATCGAGCCGCTGCCGGTGTGGCTGAGCTACCACGAGGCACGCAGAAACGATCCGGCGGTCAGGCTCGCGGTGGCTTTCCTGAAGCGGTCCATGGACCTAGAAGCGGGACACCCTGGAGCCGAGGAACTGGTGTCCTAAGCCTTTCGAGCACATCACATGGCGTCGTGCTTCGATGCGATTGCGCTTCTGCAAACCCGGTTTTGCACGACACCGACCCCGTTCGGTCTGGACGCTTCGCAACCATCGCACGAAATTACGGGTGTGCCGCAGCGGTCCCACCCACCAAGACGGCAGGATACGGGGATGAGAAGCGATGGAAGTCGATGGCGCGGACAATTGGATGATCCGTCTGCTCGAGGACGTCCGAGAGGTTGCGCGAGGCGACAAGCTCCCCGCGTCCGTGCGCGCAATCGATGCGGCGATTGAGGCGCTGCGGATCGAGAAGAGCTATCTCTGTGAGGAGAACGATCACAACGCCGCCAAGGCAGCTCCCCTGCAGAAGCCCTGGCACTAGCGTTGTAGGGCGGCCTCGTCACGGGGAGACGGGGCCGCCTAGTTGACTGATAGGTTCGGAGCGATGCGCCGCCACGGTTGACCGTTTCTCGGAAGATGTTACTGACCGAAGGCCCTGCCCGGACGACCGTAGCACGTGCCCGGAGCCGCGTGGGAACGGCGTAACAACAGCGAGATCGTGCATGACCTCGGACATTCGTCCTCAGCCCGGCATCCTCGACATCGCCCTTTACCAGGGCGGGGCGAGCCATATTCCGGGCCGCGAGGAGGTTCTGAAACTCTCCTCGAACGAGAACCCCTTTGGTCCTTCGAGCGCCGCCCAGGCTGCCGTCGCGGCCGCGGCCGTCTCCATGCATCGCTATCCATCAAGTGATCATGCTGCCCTACGCGCCTGCATTGGAAAGACCTTTGATCTCGAGCCAGATCAAATCATCTGCGGCGCGGGCTCCGATGAAATCCTTTATGCGCTCTGCCAGGCCTACGCGGGACACGGCGACGTGGTCATCTACACCCAACATGGCTTTTCACTATACAAGGTCGCCGCGCGTGCGGCCGGGGCGCGGCCGGTCGTGGTGCCCGAATGTGATCGCGTTGTCGATGTCGACGCCGTCGCCAACGCCGTTGGACCAAACACCCGGATTGTCTTCATCACCAATCCCGGCAACCCCACCGGAACAATTCTTCCTGAGGCGGAGTTGGCCCGCCTCGCCGATGCATTGCCGGCCTCCGTGCTTCTTGTCCTCGATGGCGCCTACGCAGAATTTGCCCATGGCCATGACGGCGGCGCGGCGCTCGCGGGTGCTCGGCCAAATGTGGTCATGACGCGGACGCTCTCGAAGCTCTACGGCCTTGGTGGGCTTCGCGTCGGCTGGGCGTATGCGTCGCGCGATATTATCGACGTGCTGAATCGGATCCGTGGACCGTTCAACCTTTCGACGGTCCAGCTTGCTGGAGCGGAGGCGGCGCTGCGCGACCATGAGCATGTTGAGTTTTGCCTTAGGGAGAACTCCAGGCTGCGGGAGTGGCTTGCAAACGCACTTCGCCGCGCAGGCGTTTCCTGCGACGAAAGCCATGCGAATTTTGTCCTCGCACGCTTTACAAGCCCGGCAGAGGCAGAAGCGGCCGAGGCGCGTCTCCGTGACGAAGGGATCCTGGTGCGCAAGGTGGCGGGCTATGGATTTCCAGAGGGCTTGCGCATCACAGTCGGTGACGAGCCATCCTGTCGGCGCGTCGCAGGCATCATAGGGGCATTCCGCGAGGCGATGGCGTGAGCCGGATCTACGACCGAGTTGCGCTCATTGGTCTCGGGCTCATCGCGTCCTCCATGGCTCAGGCCATTCGTGAGGCCGGGCTCGCGGGCGAGATTGTGGGAACCGCACGCTCGCTGGAGACACGCCGGATTGCCGCCGAGATGGGGCTCTGCGACAAGATCACCGAAACAGCGACCGAGGCCGTCCAGGATGCGGACCTTGTGGTGCTGGCCACGCCCGTGGGCGTGATGGGCGAGCTCGCCCGAGAGATTGGACCGCAGCTTAAACCGGGCGCCACAGTCACGGACGTGGGTTC
>JBCCKB010000220.1:0-6219 GCA_039027595.1 Pseudomonadota bacterium
AACGGCCCTGCGATGCCCGCGCCTCTCGTTCATTGGTACCCGCGGCCGGACTCGAACCGGCACGGCCGAAGCCTGGGGATTTTAAGTCCCCTGTGTCTACCATTCCACCACGCGGGCCTGGTCTCTGTTTAGGGCGGCGAGCGTTTTGGGTAAATGCTCTCAGAGATCACTGCCCGGGGCGTCCTTGAGAAGATGACGTTCGGCGAGCCAGGGATTGAGTTCGAGGGCAGCCTTCAGCCACCCCTGCGCTTCGTCATCACGCCCCAGTTTGATCAAGGTGAGGGCCAGACCCGCCAGCGCTCCGACATGAACCGGGTTCAAATCAACGGCGGTCTCAAGGTCCGGCAAGGCGCGCGCGTAGTCCCCAGAAAGATAATGCGCGAAGGCGCGCTGGTTCCAGCCCTCAGAATAGTCGGGACAGTACTCGACGAGGCGGTTTAGGGCGCTGAAGGCGGAGACGAAGTCTCCGACCCTGATTGCCGCGAGCCCCGTGTCAAGGAGCGCCTGGGCGGGCTCATCAGGGGCGTCCGTCCAGATCTCCCACATGGCCGCGCCATGGGCGCGCCCCATGGTTTCGTTCGGCGCCGAGCGGGCGGCGTCAAACAATTGAACCAGCTCGGCGGTATGGTCCGGAGCGGGCGGGCACTCTGCCACGGCCGCGATGGGACAGACGGCAACAAGAAGAACGAGGCTGCGCATGGCGGGTCTCCTTTATATTTTGCGTGCGCAGGCATGTGGTGCGAGGCTTCTTGACGCGCGCCCGGCTAAGCCACAGCCTAGCGGTGATGTTCCCGCTCCGCGATCACAATCCCTCGAACCAGACGCCATATGTGACATATGCTCTGATTGTCATCAATGTGGTGATCTTCGTTGCCTATTGGCCGCTCTTCTCCGACCCCGGAGCGCTCTCGGCCTTCTACAGCCGCTGGGGATTGGTTCCGCAATCTGCGATGGCAAATCCGTTCGGGTTTCTCACCTCGATGTTTCTGCACGGTGGCTTGATGCATCTGGGGGGCAACATGCTATTTCTCTGGATTTTCGGAGATAATCTCGAAGATGAGATGGGCCATGGCGCCTTCCTCGGATTCTATCTGGCAAGCGGCATTGGGGCGGCGCTTGTTCAAATCATGTCCGAACCTCGTTCGCCGATACCGATGATCGGTGCTTCGGGCGCCATCGCGGGCGTCATGGGCGGCTATCTATTGCTCTTTCCCAAGGCGCGGGTCGATATTCTCGTGATCCTGATTGTTCTGATCCGGATTTTTCCCGTTCCCGCCTGGGTCATGTTGGGGCTCTGGTTCGCACTGCAACTGATTGGCGGCTTCGGGTCGGCGCCGGGAACCGGCGGCGTGGCGTATTGGGCCCATGCGGGCGGCTTTGCCGTCGGTCTTGCGCTCTCGGTCCCACTCTGGCTGCGGCTGGGCGCCACGTCGTTCTGGCAAAGGACCCATGGACACCCGCCTCACCCCGAGGCCCATTACCCGGTGGGGCGATCCCGAATTCCCAGAGTCAGGAGGCGAAAATGATGAAGGGCACGTGCCACTGCGGTGCCGTCGAGCTGGAACTGACGCTCTCGGATGCAGGCATCGAGGGAGCCCACCGCTGCGATTGCTCATTTTGTTCGCGGCGCGGCGCGGCCGTGGTGACCGCACCGCTCGACGCCCTGCGGGTGGTGCGCGGCGCCGCGTATCTGACACTCTACACTTGGAACACCGGAACGGCGAAACACTACTTTTGCTCCCGCTGTGGGATCTACACACATCATCAGCGGCGGCTGAACCCAAATGAATATGGGGTCAACGCGGCAATCCTTGACGGCATCAATCTGCGCGCCTTGGGCGATATTCCCTGGGTTGATGGCGTGAACCATCCATCGGATCGCTGACGCGATCAGACCGGGGCGAAGGGGACGCTGTCCCCCTCGCGCTCCCCCTGGGATATTTCCGAAGAGAAGAAACCGGCACCGCCTAACCTAGCGCCGACGAATCCCCGTTTCGGTCACGACAGCATCAAGCGGCTGGTCGGTGGTTTCAAGCGGGATGGAGGCGAGGCACTGTGCCTCGAACGCAAACCCGACCGCAAAGATCTGGCCTCTTGCCCGCAGCCCCGCAAGGGTCCTGTCATAGAAACCGCCGCCATACCCCAGGCGGTGTCCCTCGGGTGTGAAGGCGACCAGGGGCACGATCAGGACCTCGGGGACCAGCGGTTTGGGATCCTTTGGGATCAGCGCGCCGAAAGCACCTTCGGTCATCGGCGCGTCGGGGGTCCAGCATGCAAAAGTCAGGGGCAGATCCGCGCCCAGTATCACCGGCACGCCCACCGGACCCTCCCAGTCGGCCATCACAGGACGGGGATCGATCTCGGTCCGGATCGGCATATAGCCCGCAAGTCGCCGTCCGGCGTAGGGAGACAGCGCCTCCTTTAGCCGGGCGCTGGCCGCAGCTTCGTCCGCAAGGCCCTTGGCAGCCTTGCGCGCTGCAAGGGCACGTTTTCGGATGGGCGTCTTCGGCTCCATCATAGAAGCAGGACCACGGCGAGGCCGAGAAAGGCAAAGAACCCCACGACATCGGTGACCGTGGTGACGAAGGCGCCCGATGCGAGCGCTGGGTCGACACCGATTCGCTCGAGCAGAAAGGGAATTCCGATCCCCGCAAGTCCCGCCACCACGAGATTGATCACCATCGCAGCCGCGATCACCACACCCAACATCGGCATCCCAAACCAGAGCACTCCGACAACGCCCATGATCACCGCGAAGGCCACGCCATTCACCAGCCCCACGACGAGCTCACGACGGAGCACGCGCCAGACATTCGAGCCCGTCAAATCTCGGGTCGCCATCGCACGCACCGCCACTGTCAGCGCCTGCGTCCCAGCGTTCCCCCCCATCGACGCAACGATCGGCATCAGCACCGCCAGCGCCACGATCTGGGCGATCGCCGCGTCGAATTGCGCGATCACAAGGCTCGCGATGATTGAGGTGAGAAGGTTCACGCCGAGCCACGGAAAGCGTCCCTTGACGATCTCGCCCACCGAGGACGACATCGAGCCGCCCTCCTCGCCGACGCCCGCGAGCCGCAGAATGTCTTCCTGGTGTTCCTCATCGAGGACAATCATCGCGTCATCGATCGTAATCACGCCCACGAGGCGCCCGTCGCGATCGGTCACCGGCGCGGAAATCAGATGGTACTGGTTGAACGCGTAAGCCACATCGGCCTCTTGGTCCTCGGTCCCAAAGGTCCGGTAGTTCTCGTCCGTCAGATCCGTGAGCGCCACGGCGCGCGGCGTCGCCATGAGCCGGCCGAGCGCCACGTGACCCGTCGGGCGGTGCCGGGGGTCGACGAGGATGACATGGTAAAAGTCCTCCGGCAGGTCGTCCTGGGCACGCATGTAATCGATCGCGTCGCCCACGTTCCAATGCGCGGGCGTCCAGACCACCTCGCGCTGCATCAGTCGACCGGCCGAAAACTCCGGAAAGGCGAGTGCCTGCTCGACGGCCACCCGATCTGCGTCCTCCAGGGCGTCAAGCAGCTCTCCCTGCTGGCCTTCCTCAAAATCCTCCAAGAGATCCACGACATCGTCGGAGTTGAGCCCGCGAAGGGCTTCGCTCACCGCCTCTTTCGGCAGAAATGCGATTACTTCCTCGCGCAGACCCTCCTCGAGATCCGAAAGCACTTCCCCATCGACGATCTCTGGCGCCAAAAGCAGAAGTTCGCGCCGATCACCGGGTGCAATCTGTTCGAGGAGATCCGCGACATCGGCGGCGTGGAGCGGCTCGGCCGTCTCCAGCAAACGTGCATGGTCGCCGGCGGCAATCGCCATGTAGAGCGCAGAAAAGAGCCGCGGAGTAAGCGGATACCCCTCCTCCTCGGTCGCGTCCTCTAGGGCTATGTAGGCGTCCTCGGCCATCTGCTCCGTCCTCACATCGCGCAAAGACTAGGCGAAGGCGTATCAAAGAAACAGGGGCGCAATTGGGAGATTTACCCTCCTGCACCACCCCCTTAGGCTCGCCGCGCTATGGAGCGCGCATGACTGCAAAAACCCTCCTGACCGGGCAGATCCTGGAGTTTGACGGCGACCCGTTCGCGGATGGCCTGGGTGCCGCACGCCATGAGTGCCTCGGCGGTGTTGTCGTCGCGGGCGACCGGATCCTTGCCACGGGCACCGCCGATGCCCTGCGGGATGCCCATCCCGATGCCCGCGAGATGCACTACCGTGACGCATTGATCCTGCCGGGCTTCGTGGACGCACACGCCCACTATCCCCAAACCGCGATCATTGCCTCATGGGGAAAGCGGCTGATCGACTGGCTTGAGAGCTACACCTTTCCCGAGGAGATGCGGTTCGCGGACCCCACCTATGCCGCCCAGATCGCGGGCCGCTACCTGGACCTGGTCCTGGCGCATGGAACCACCACGGTGGCAAGCTACGCGACGATCCACGAGGCCAGCGTCACCGCGTTCTTCGAGGCGGCGGAGGCGCGGGCCATGCGGGTTGCGGCGGGCAAGACCTGCATGGACCGGAACGCCCCCGCTGGGCTCCGGGACACGGCCCAGTCGGCCTATGACGGCTCAAAGCGGCTCCTTGAAGCTTGGCACGGGCGGGGACGGGCCGACTACGTCATTACACCTCGGTTTTCGCCCACCTCCTCACCCGAACAGCTGGAGGCGCTTGGAAGTCTCTGGGCCGAGCATCCGGCCTGCCTCATGCAGACGCATCTCTCCGAGCAGACCGATGAGATCGCCTGGGTCCGGCGCCTCTTCCCCGAGGCCCGCGACTACCTCGACACCTACGAGGCCCACGGGCTTTTGGGCGGGCGTGGGCTTTACGGTCATGCGATCCATCTCGAGCCCCGCGAGCGGGATCGGCTCCGCGAGGTGGGTGGCGCGCTGATCCACTGCCCCACGTCCAACACCTTCATCGGCTCGGGGCTCTTTGATCTCGGAGGGCTCAAGGCGATGGGTCAGAACGTGGGCCTCGCCACCGATACCGGCGGGGGGTCGTCGTTCTCGATGCTCAGGACCATGGCGGCGGCCTATGAGATTGCCCAGCTCCGGGGCCGCGCGCTCCACCCCGCCGAGCTGATCTGGCTCGCAACGGAAGGCTCGGCCCGGGCCATGCGGATGGAGGACAAGGTGGGCACGCTCGCACCCGGATCAGAGGCCGATTTCGTGATCCTCGACCTCGCCTCCACCCCCGCCATCGCCCAGCGGGCGGCCCGGGCGGAGGATATCTGGGAGGCGATCTTCCCGACGATCATGATGGGCGACGACCGCGCTGTCCGCGAGGTCTGGGTCGCGGGCAAACCCGTCTCCACGTCCTTGCCCCAAGACCGCAACCAGGGATAATGCCCTGAGGGCGAAGGTCAATTTCGATGACGAACGACAGCGACGAAGGGCGGACGGTCGACATAGGCGTCCCGAAATGGGCTTTCGCAGCCATGGCGGGGCCTGTCGCTGTTATCCTCGGGGGCCTTCTCTGGCGCGGCGACATCCCGTGGTGGCCCCCCGTGGTCGGCGCGCTTTGGTCGATCCTCGTCGTGCTGGCAATCCTCGGCATGCTGGAGCCCGCCTCGCGGGGCTTCATCGCGGGCACGCTCAAGCGCACCAACTTCACCCAGATCTACATCGCCGCGACGCGGCGCCGCCTCGACTGGGTCTGGACCCGCCTCTGCGACCCTGTGGGAGACCAAGCGGGGGTTGGAGCCACCTTCCGCGCCGCGCTCACCTGGCGGCTCTATGATCGCGCGCTCCTCATTGCCGTAGTCTATCCGATCCTGCTTCTGATCGGCGCGTGGATTTATGGCGGGGGCACCTGGGAGGGCGTGGACGCCACGCTGGGGCCCGCGGTGGTGATCCCCGCCGCGCCTTTCTGGCCCGATCGGGCCGTGCCGTTCGGCGCAGTCTTAGCCTTCATCGCCGCGAAATCGCTTCAGTCCGTCGCCTCATCGGCAGGAAGCTCGCGGCTTGGAACACTGACGGTGGTCCTGACTATTCTGGCGATCGTGAGCGCTGCTGCTACTGCAAACCTCGAGATCGGACCATTGATCGGAATGGGGCTTATGTTCACCGTAATCGTCGTCATGGGTGCTACCGGCATAGCAGGTGGGCCGTCCGTTGCCCTTATGGTCGTGTTTGCAGTTTTCGGCGTCGGCTTTTCGGCAGGAACACCCTCTGGCATCGTGCCACTCGTCGTTGCTGGTGCCGTTGCGTTTGCGTC
>JBCCKB010000221.1:0-6216 GCA_039027595.1 Pseudomonadota bacterium
CCAGTCTATTTGAATAACACCCGACTGCGGGTTCGTCGCACATAGCGCACCGCATTCTCCAATTTTGGCGGCGTGCCATGCGGCGCCGGGAGCAACGCCCTTTGAAATGGGAAGCGCCGCGATGATCGCGGTGTCTGTCGTGCGCCCTGCGATTACAATATCGGCACCGGTCTCCAAGGCGTGTGTGATTTGCTCGACCCCCGCGAGGGCAACAATGTTCGTGCAGCTCTCTAGCAGCTCCGCATCAATCTCGGGCGCGGGCGATAACGGGGCCACCTTCCCAGACCCCAGAGCAACCGTAACCCGCTCTGCCGGTTGGTCTGATTTAAGGATCGCGAGTTTCGCGGTGATCCCCTTCTCGGCCAAAATTTCTCTTGTGATGTCCACAAGCCAGTCGACCGCGCTCGAGGTGCCACATGTCCCTGCGGTACCGATCACCAAGGGGCACCCCGCGCGGCGTGCCGCATCAATTAAACCGGCCCACTCCAGTTTGGTCGAAGATCGAGCGTATTTCGACACGCCGCGCCCAAGATATGAAGGACCGCTATCGGTCGAGCCGCCGTCGATCGCAATAAGGTCGGGCCCATTTGCAATCCCTCGTTCCAATGCCTCTTTGTCGTACCCAAGTCCGAGCGCACCAGAGGGTATCAGGACACGAACCATGACCTAGTCGAGCACGCGGTCTGGGCGCTTCAGAAGCGGACGGAGGAACATCGGCGCGACGAACCCGGCAATGGCTGCTGCCCAAAGGCCGATGGCGATCGGGGAAGACCAGAGATAACTGATCTCGCCATCGGACAAAATCATCGCGCGCCGCAACGCATCTTCCATGTGCTTACCCAACAGGATCCCAAGAATGATCGGCACGGTCGGCACACCTATCTTTCGAAACAAGTATCCCATGACGCCAAAGGCCGACATCAGAAGAAGATCAAAGTAGCTCCCGGTTAGCGAGTATATTCCAACAAAACTCACCATCATCACCCCGGGCAGTAGAAGCGACGGCGGGACCGCCAGGATGTAGACGAAGATCTTCACCATGGGCACGTTCATGAACAGCAGAACGAAGTTTGCGATCAAAAGCGCGGCGATCAGCCCCCAAACGACCTCCGGGCGATCCGTGAAGAGCGTTGGTCCAGGGGTTATGTTGAGCGTCATCAACAGCGCCAGAAGAACAGCCGTTGTGCCCGAACCCGGGACCCCTAGGGTGAGCATCGGCACCAGCGCGCCGCCCGCCGCCGAATTATTTCCCGCCTCGGGAGCGGCGATGCCGCGTGGCACACCAGTTCCAAAACCGCCCTTCTCCCCGGCGATGGACTTTTCCGACATATAGGCCAGGAAGGACCCCAGCGACGCGCCTGCGCCCGGAAGAACCCCAGCCACGAACCCTACCACGCTTGACCGCAACATCGTGGTGAAGGACCGACCAATATCCCGGAAGGGAATGGTCACCTTTTCTAGCTTTATGCCAAGCGACGAGTCTTTGCCCTGCTTCTCGATGTAGATGAGCACCTCTGACACGGCAAAGAGCCCGACGAGGGGCACGAGGAAATCTACGCCGTCCATGAGATGAAGGTTGCCTCCGGTGAAGCGTGGCATACCGGTCTGGTTGTCGAGCCCAATGGTGGCGATCGCCAGCCCGAGCGCGGCCGCGAATGCGGCCTTAGCCTGGTTCTTCGACGACAAGCCGCCCAGCGTGCAGAATGCCAAAAGGTACAGGGCAAAGTACTCTGCGGGACCAAATTGATATGCGACACGGCTAAGGAGCGGCGCCAGCAGCATGAGCCCAACCGTGGCCAGAAACGCGCCAACGAAAGAGGCCACGCCGGAGATGACCAACGCGTCCCCGGGCCGTCCGTTTTTGGCCATCGGATACCCGTCGAGCGTGGTCATAAGCGCGGGCTCGTCGCCAGGAATGTTCAATAGGATCGAACTGATCCGGCCCCCATACATCGCGCCGTAGTAAACGGATGTCAGCAGCACCAGAGCGGACGTTGCATCAAGCCCAAGGGAAAACGTCAGTGGAATGAGGATGGCGACCCCGTTGGATGGACCCAAGCCCGGCAAGGCGCCGATGATCGTGCCGAGGAAACACCCGATGACGGCCAACATCAGTGTCCAGGGGCTCAGCGCGATGGAAAACCCAAGGGCAAGATTTGATAGTATATCCACGTCTACCCTCCCCACGCCTTGGGAATGGCTTGGAGCGTCTCCAACCCAAGAGCGTAACGAAAGAGAAGGTATAGGCCGACGGCAAGCCCGAGACCTGTCAGGACATTAAAGACGAGCCGCGGCGCGATAAGATAGCTCAATGCACCCGCGGCAACCGCCGTAGGCATGAGAAAGCCTAGCGGCTTCAGCACATACGCGTAGCCGACCATAACCGCGACCGAGATACCGATTTTCAAGACCGCGACCGGTCCCGGCCACTCAGCTTCATCATCGGGCCTAAGGATCATCACGCCGCCGCAGAGGATGGCAACAATACCCAGGCCAATCGGGAACGCTTTGGATCCCATCGGGTCGGAGAGAAAGCTGGTCTGAAGCTGGAAGGCGCTCACGATATACGCGAGCGCCGCCAGGATCACGACCAGTCCGAAGACGCGGTCCGATCGCAGCATGTCATCAGAGCCTTATTGTATGACCCCAATTTCACGGCTTAGCGCTTCGGTGTCAGCGATCACGCCATCCACCCAAGACTGAAAGTCACCTCCTACCTTGGTGAACGGCGCAAGTCCGTTCGCGGCCATGGCTTCCTTCCACTCGTCGCTTTCAGCAACGGCGGCGAGCCGCGCACCCCACTCTTCAAAGCGCTCGTCCGAGATCCCCTTGGGCACGTAGAGACCGCGCCAGTTCACCGCGACGGTGCTGTAGCCCTGCTCAACCGCCGTTGGGATATCCTCGAAACCTGGGACGCGCTCCTCGGTCAACACCGCAAGGGCCTTGACCTCTCCAGCCTCGAGGAACCCAACGATCTCCGACATATCGCCGGTCATGCCCGTGGTGAACCCACCAACGGTTTGAGTAATGGCGTCGGCACCACCATCGACACCGATATACTTGATCGACCGTATGTCTTCGATCCCAGCTTCCTTGGCCAGCATCAGGACTTTCAGATGGTCGAAGCCGCCCGCCGCGGATCCACCCGCAAAGGAGACATCCTCTCCGGCCTTGATCGCGTCCATGAGGTCACCGAGGCTGTTCAGCGGGCTATCAGCGGCGACGACGATCACCCCAGGATCCGCGCCAATGGCACCAACGAACCGCACCTGATCGGCCGTTGCCCCTCCGTAGGCGTTTTGTGCCAAGCGTGTCGCAGTCGCCTGCGACGCCGCCACAATCAAGTCGGCATCGTCGTTACGTTCGTTGACGACGCTGGCGAACGCCAGGCCGCCGCCGCCGCCCGCCATGTTGGTCACTTGGACAGGACTGTCGACCTGGCCTATGTCGTAGAGGATTTTTCCGATTTGGCGGCACGTGAAGTCCCAGCCGCCGCCTGGGTTGGCGGGTGCGATGCATTCGGCTGCCTGCGCAACGCCTGCCGACAGCAGCAGAGCGGCCGAAAGGCCGGTGATACGAATTCTCATTGATTTCCTCCCATTAGCCGTACCCCCATTTCCGGGGTGGTGCTTTGACAACGCGACAACAGCAAATTCCTTCGGGGCTGTCCAGCTTAACGAGCGGAAATCGCGACTTAATCGGCCTCGTGCCGCACGGATCGATCGTGCAGAGACCGGATTCCACGAATGGGTGAGCGAGCATCGTCGATCAAAAAAACTGGAAACATCCAACCGCTTTGCCGTTCCAAGGATCCGTCGAATGATCGTCTATTGCGCTCCTTTCTGCGGAAAGGTCGGCGCGTTGAGGGACACCAGATGTCGCGGGCACGCCTCCAAGACCCAACCTGGGGAAAAAGCCGAGCAATCCTGGCGAACTCCGATTTCCTTAGGCTGCGGCGCCAAGCCGCCAGGATCCGCCACGCGTTCCGCGTGGGGTCCTTTCTCCATTCACTTCCAGATCAAGCATGCGAGCCGGGTGGACAGCGTGATGGTTTCGCACGGCGCTTCCGACCAATTGGTCTCTGTGCGCCGTCTCGCAACGCCAAAGAACCCGAATAAAAAAACTCAAATAATTGAAAATAAATCAAAACCTGATTTCCTATACTTGAGATACGAGACCCATAGGGGCGTATCAAGAATGTGCTCTAAGGCGAGGCTGCTCCCTCCCTCGGCACGGGCCTGGAAGGAGCGACGCAAACCGTCGGAACATGCCCCTCGCGACTCTGTTTAAGAAAAACGGATCCTCTGAGTGATCGTGCAGACCCTCAACAGAGCCGCTAAGCACGTCTAGTCTGTGATGCGGCCCATTGTCCTACTAGTAACACCACATGTTAGTTGTGTTTTCATATGAAATTATATTGAAAATTCAATGTCATAAATTCCACTTCTCAGATCAAATCATAAGGCGTCCGTGTCACAGAGCGCACTCAGTAGTGTCGCTCTCTGTGATTGTCCGGCGGGGCTCGACGCCAATCATTCCAATCCGAAGCAGAGCATGCGATAATCGCGTCAGCAAGCCGTCGTCATGCCACGACGCGAGCCAACCCCAGAACATAACCGACTGCTGCGATTACCTATTTTCGGGAGGAAACCATGAACGTCCACACGAATACATCTGGCCCAAGTGCGGCCTTGGATTCCAGTCATCTTGGCGTGGAATTCCCCTACAAGCCGCGCTACGGCAACTACATCGGCGGCGAGTTTGTTGATCCAAAGTCCGGTCAGTGGTTCGAAAACGTGACCCCCGTAACCGGCGAGGGCATTTGCGAAGTCGCGCGATCCAATGCCGCCGATGTCGAGGCGGCTCTCGACGCGGCCCATGCTGCGGCACCCGCCTTCGGTCAAACATCACTCGCCGAGCGGTCGACGATGCTCTTTCGGATCGCAGACCGCATCGAGCAAAACCTGATGATGCTGGCGGTGGCGGAGACGCTTGATAATGGTAAGCCCATCCGGGAGTCGGTAAATGCCGATCTTGCGCTGGCCATCGACCATTTTCGCTATTTTGGCGGGGTTATCCGCGCGGACGAGGGATCGATCGCCGAGATTGACGCCAACACGTACGCGTATCACTTCCATGAACCGCTAGGGGTCGTGGGACAGATTATCCCATGGAACTTCCCAATCCTCATGGCCGTGTGGAAGTTGGCGCCCGCGCTTGCGGCAGGAAACGCCGTGGTCCTGAAGCCGGCCGAGCAAACACCCGCCTCGATCATGGTTCTGATGGAGCTCATCAACGATCTGATCCCCAACGGGGTGATCAATGTCGTGAACGGATACGGCGAAGAAGCCGGCGCCGCTCTTTCGACGTCGACCCGCATCGCGAAGCTGGCATTCACCGGCGAGACGACCACGGGAAAGATCATTATGCGCGCGGCCTCGGAGAACCTGATACCGGTTACGCTGGAGCTTGGTGGCAAGTCGCCCAACATCTTCTTCCCCGACGTCATGGATGCCGACGACGCCTTCCTAGACAAGTGCATGGAGGGTTTTGCGATGTTTGCCCTGAACCAGGGCGAAGTCTGCACCTGCCCGTCACGCGCGCTTGTGCACGAGAGCATTGCGGAAGCGTTTCTGGAACGCGCCGTAGACCGCGTGAAGGCCATCAAGCAAGGCAATCCACTTCAAATGGAGACCATGGTTGGTGGCCAGGCGTCCACTGAGCAGATGGAGAAAATAACTGGCTACCTCAAACTCGGTAAGGAAGAGGGAGCAAAGGTCCTCGTTGGTGGCGAAGCGGCATCGCTCGGAGACGGGCTAAACGACGGGTACTATGTGCAACCCACGGTGTTTCGCGGCGACAACTCGATGCGGATCTTCCAAGAGGAGATATTCGGTCCGGTCCTGTCGGTCACGACTTTCAAGGACGAGGCGGAAGCCATTGCAATCGCCAACGATACCACTTACGGGCTAGGCGCTGGTGTGTGGACCCGCAACGGCAACGTTGCATTCCGTGTGGGTCGCGCGATCCAGGCCGGGCGCGTCTGGACAAACTGCTACCACCACTATCCAGCGCATGCTGCATTTGGTGGATACAAGAAATCCGGCATTGGTCGTGAAAACCATAAGATGATGCTCGATCACTATCGCAACACCAAGAACCTTCTTGTCAGTTACGACGAAAACCCAATGGGTTTCTTCTGATCCACACAGTGAA
>JBCCKB010000222.1:0-6206 GCA_039027595.1 Pseudomonadota bacterium
ACGTCGGGCGCAATCACATCGGGTCGCAGGAGACGGAGCTCGAGGAATGCGTCGACGTCCGCGTTCGTCAGTCGCGCCGATCCCTCGATCTCCGCGCCTTCGCTCTTGGCGCGAAGACCCTCAATATGGCTTCCGGTGCTGTCACGCCGCACACCCGCGCTGATCTCGGCTTGCCCGGCCAAAAGCGCGTCAAGCTGATCAACATCCACGGCCAAGTTCTCCGTGGTACCGTTCAGCGATATTGAATAGATCCCTGCCGCTGGCGCCATCTCCGCGGAAATTTCGGCATCCGCGGCACCCCTCAGTTGCCGACCCGCAAGCCCCGAAAAGACCGAAAGCTCGCGGGCCGCGATCCGCCCTGTGGCATTGATCTCCGGGCCGTTTTCCGAGCCCCTAATCGTGGCCCGACCGTTCAGCGAATAGCTTTGTCCATCGAGTCTAATACGGGGTATTTCGACCGCTTCACCCCTGTTCCAGGCGATCTCCACCAGGCTGCTGACGTCTTCACCCAGCGCGGCTTGCGCGCCCGCGTCGCTGACATCAAGGCCCTCTGCCGTCACATCGAGGCGCGCGGTCACACGTGCGTCTTCTCCTCCACGGATCCGTCCAGCGCCCATGAGCGCCATGTTTTCTGCGCGGAGATCTCCGCGCTCAAGTTCGCGTATTGTGATCTCGCCCTGCCAATCTTCGCCCAGGCTCGCGTCGAACCCGAGCGTGATCTCCGCCCCGGCGATCTGAACCGTATCTCCGGGGATCGGCAACACGACGGGAGCGCCATCCGCGGCTGCAATCTCGCCCGAAAGCCGCATGCGCTCCGGTACACCCCCCGCCGCGATCTCAGCGTCTCCATCGATCCGAACCTGGGATGCGACAAGCGACAACTCCTCCAACGCCACGCTGCTATCCGCGCGTCGTTCGCCCTGAAGGGCAAGCGTGATATCTGGCCCGAAAAAAGCCCGGTACTGCGGGAACACTAGGGGAGCCACGTCACCTTCTAGATCCAATGAGAACGCGCGGGCATCCGGCGCCGTCTCTGTCAGCGCGAACGCCCCCGTCACCCGATCCACGCCATCGGTCGCCATCGCCAGGTCGGCCGCGAAATCCGATAACGGCCCCGTGCCCGAAATCTGTAGCGCAAGCGCCGGCTCCCCGGGCAGTCCGATCAGAGCCGCCACAAGACCCCCTTGCGCCTCTTCGAGAGAGACATTTATGCCGAGCACATCACTTGCGTTGCTGTAGGTGCCCGACATCTCAAATCGGCCCGCGGCGCCGTCAACGCGCTCGGCCAGAAATTCGCCCGAGCCTTCTCCGTTCGCGAGCCCGAGACTGCCTTCGACCGAGAGCATCGCCTCACGGCCCAAAAGCCCAGGGCCCAAAGTGACCAAAGGGGCCGAAAGTGCTTGAATAGACACCGATACGGGGAGCTCCGGAAGAGAGAAGCCTGGGGCCTCGGCGGACGGGGCTTGATCCGACGGCAGAGGCGGGCGCCGGAAATCGATCTCCGCCGCCTGAAGCCGCGTGACCTCCACTCGGCCCCGCAACAGCGCCGCACGATTCCAAACAAGCTCCGCGTCCTCGATCCGAAGCCACGTACCATCGGCATCCGAGAATGTCATGGTCTGAAGCCGAGCGTTGGAACTGAGCGCGCCCTCAAAACCAGTAATTGCCACATCACGGCCTTCGCCCGAGAGCGCGTCCTCCAGGGTCCGCTCCAGGAACCCACCGCCGTCATCGTCTTGCGCGACGGCCGGGCCGAGACCCAGCATGACGACCACAAGAATGGCTCGCTTCCAGCTCAAAACGCTTGCCCTATGCCAACATATATCTGAAATCCCGACGGATCGTCCGGCCCCGAGACGGGCACGCCAATGTCCAGCCGAATGGGTCCGATCCCTGTATCGTAGCGCAGTCCAACGCCCGCGCCCGAGTGGCTGATCCCTCCCGATCCGGGCACACTGTCTTCGCCGATCATCGCCCAGTCGAAAAAGCCCACAAGCGATACGTCCTCATTGATCCGGCCTCTGATTTCGGACTGGAGCCCCAAAAAGCTCCGCCCGCCCGACCGCAGCCCTCCTCCCAAGTCGAGGTCGAGGGACTGGTATTCGTGACCTCGGACGGTGCCCCCGCCTCCGGACGTAAACCGGTCCTCGTTGGGCAGCCCCGTGATTGAGGCGCCAAAGATCGAACCGGCCTGCACGCGCGCGGCGATCACAAGCGCCGCCTGGGCTCCAAATTCCTGGAAGCCACGCGCGTCGAGCGTCGCCCGCGACCCGCTTTCCGAGTCGCTCAGGCCAAAAAACGGCGTGAGCTCAAGATCCACGTAGTAGCCATCACTGGTATTCAAGATCGCGTCGCGGCGATCATGGGTCACCCCCAACGGAAGAAAAATCTGCCGGTATTGGGTTTGCCCCGAGGCATCCGTGACATCGGAGAAGCTGTACCCAAGGCCCGCCCGCGTGGTGGTCCTGTCGTTGATCTCGCGCACAAAGCCCACTCCAAGGCTCGCGGTGTCAGACGTGAACTCCGGCTCGTCGAGCTGCGCGATCTCGCCGACAAGAAAGGCATCTGTCTTGGCATTTGGCGTGGCTGGGCGGCCAAGCTCGAAGCCGAGAGTAACGTCCGTCCCCCCCGAGTCGCCGCCGATCCCGCCCAGCTCCGCATCGAAACGAAACCGCTCGGCGCCGCCCCGGAGATTGCGGTGCAGCCAGAACGCCGAAAGCGTCAGTCCCTCGGTGCTCTCGATCTCGGCCCCAAACCCGAAACGGCGCGGTTTTTGGTCGGCGACGTTAAGGATGATGTCCAAGGTTCCATCTGCGTTGGGCGCCGCCGCCTCGCGCAGCGTTATCGTTCTGAAGGTGCCTGTCTCCCGAAGCCGCCGTGCGGAGCGCTCGAGGTCTTCGGGATCAAATGGTTTGCCCGTCGGCAGACCGGCGATCTTGCGGATCCGCCGAGCCGAGACCGCAGAGGTTCCGTCGAGCTCAAGCGATCCAAACCGGAGCGCGGGGCCCTCGTTGATCGCGATCCGCGCGGCAAGGGTTTGGGTGTCGTGATTGGCGGTGATCGTCTGCGCGCCCACATCCGCCTTCGCGTGACCCGCGCCGCGCCAACCTTCCACCGCCGCGTCCACAGCCGCTTCGATCACAGGGGTCCGGGCGGGAGCGCCCACCCTAAAATCCTCCGGAAGCTCCCCTTTTCTTGGAAGCGGCGCTATCCGGGCCTCCGAGAAGCGAAATATCGGACCCGGGGCAATACGCACCTCAACCGATTTCACCTCTTGGAGTTCCGCCAAGGGATCGATTTCGGCCGCCTCGCGCCCGTCGACCCGGATCGACACGGTCGCGCCGAACCGCGCTCGCGCATACAGCGCGCCGACCAGCCGACCATAATCTGCCCGCGCGGCAGCCAGGATGTCGGCAGGGTTATCCGTTCCTGAATTTCGCGCCTCAATCAGAAGCGAACTTGCGCGAAGCGCGTCTTGGAGTTGATCTCCGGCGCCGGCGGCACGGAAGCGAAGGTCGAAAGCCACCGACGTGCTCGCCCAAAGCGCCAAGCCCGTGGCGAGCCCCGCAAGCGCTCCGAAGAGCCAGACACGTTGTGTCCTCCCCAATCTGGCTACCCCACCTGAAACTGCGGCCTCGTGCGCCCCCAATAACACCCAACTCCGTAACATGCGAGACACCGGCCCGCTTGCCTCAGCGCGTCTGCGCGGGTAAACACCCCATTGATGACGAGGATCTTTGATATCGGCGATCGCGCCCGGCTCCCATGGCGCTTCTTCGGCGCGTCGCGTTCCGCGCTCGCGCGCGGCTGAGGCGGGCCACCCCCGATCTTCCTTCACGCCTATCTAGTTTCCGGGAGAGCAAGCATGACCGCCCGCACGCTTTACGATAAAATCTGGGATGCGCATGTCGCCCACGAGGGCGACGACGGAACCTGCCTTCTGTATATCGACCGACATCTTGTCCATGAAGTCACCAGCCCGCAAGCCTTCGAGGGGCTGCGCATGGCGGGCCGCAAAGTCCGCGCTCCCGAGAAGACAATCGCGGTCCCCGACCACAATGTGCCCACCACCCAAGGGCGCAACGACCCCGCAAACATGACCGAGGACAGCCGCATCCAGGTTGCAGCACTCGACCAGAACGCGCGCGATTTCGGGATCCACTACTACCCGGTCACCGACATTCGCCAGGGGATTGTCCATATCGTCGGCCCCGAACAGGGCTGGACGCAGCCGGGGATGACAATTGTCTGCGGGGACAGCCATACGGCGACCCATGGCGCCTTCGGTGCGCTTGCCCATGGGATCGGGACCTCCGAGGTCGAGCATGTTCTCGCCACACAGACGCTGATCCAGAAGAAGTCCAAGAACATGCGGGTCGAAATCACCGGTCGGCTCCGCCCCGGTGTCACCGCAAAGGACATTACGCTCTCGGTGATCGGCGCCACCGGAACGGCGGGGGGGACGGGCTATGTGATCGAATATTGTGGCGAGGCGATCCGAAGCCTGTCGATGGAAGGCCGGATGACGGTTTGCAACATGGCGATCGAGGGAGGCGCCCGGGCCGGACTGATCGCGCCAGACGAAAAGACCTTCGCCTATGTCCAGGGCAGACCGCACGCGCCAAAGGGCGCACAATGGGAAGCCGCGCTCGCATGGTGGCGCACGCTCTATTCGGATGACGAGGCGCATTGGGACAAGATCGTCACGATTAAGGGAGAGGATATCGCCCCGGTCGTGACCTGGGGGACGAGCCCCGAGGACGTGCTTCCGATCACTGCGAGCGTGCCAGAACCCTCCTCCTTCGATGGTGGGAAGATCGAGGCAGCGGCGCGGTCGTTGGACTACATGGGCCTGACACCCGGAACGCCGCTCGCGGATATCGAGATCGACACTGTGTTCATCGGCTCGTGCACCAATGGCCGGATCGAGGACCTGCGCGCGGCCGCAGCCATTGTCGAGGGCAAGAAGATCAAGGAGGGCTTGCGCGCCATGGTCGTCCCTGGGTCCGGTCTCGTCCGCGCCCAAGCCGAGGAAGAGGGGCTTGCGGACATTTTTCGGAGCGCGGGCTTTGAATGGCGTCTTGCGGGCTGCTCGATGTGCCTAGCCATGAACCCCGATCAGCTTGCGCCCGGCGAACGCTGCGCCGCCACCTCGAACCGCAACTTTGAGGGGCGTCAGGGCTACAAAGGCCGGACTCATCTAATGTCGCCCGCCATGGCCGCCGCCGCCGCGGTCACAGGGCGGCTCACGGATGTGCGGGAAATGATGTAATCCCATGGCGATGCCAACACCTCCGGTCTGGCGCGAAGGGTCCCTCACCCTGCGACCTGCCATGTCCAAGGATCGGGCATCTCTTGCGCGCCTCGTGGAAGAGGAATTCGTGCACTATTGGGGGACCTATCCCTCTACGACCGACGATGCTGCGTTGACCGCCGACGCGCTCATTGACGGTCGCTCGGGCTGCATCGCCTGCGTCGCAGCAATGGACGACACGCTTGTCGGGTTTGCGACGGTGACCTTCCTGCACCCTGCTCCGACGCCGTCGGGCGCGCTGTTCATGAAGGACCTCTATGTCACATCCGCACATCGCGGGGCAGGGATTGGCGAAAAGATCATGTCCTGGCTCTCGTGCTTCGCCAAGGAGCTTGGCTGCGCGCGGTTCGATTGGACGGCTGAGGCACCCAACGCGCAGGCGCTGGCCTTCTACGACCGGCTCGGCGCCCCGCGCGCGGAGGAGAAGATCTACTACCGGCTGAGCGGTGCGTCTCTTGCGGAGGCGGGATGACCCTAGGCCCGACGACCAATAAAGGCGCGAAAAAGGGCTGCCGCGAACCAAGCCGCGCCGACGAGGGCGACGGGCCAGACGATGCCATCGGGCGGGATTGGGGCGCCTTCCCGAAGAAGCCAGGAGTAGACGGGCACCGCAACGAGGCACAAAACCGACGGCAAGACGTAGCGCGTGGGCCAAGGGCGCCCCATGAGAAGCGGCGCCGCACCCGCTGGCGCTCGTCGGAGTGCCCATCCAGTGAGAGCCGCGAGTCCCAGGAGACCGGCGGCCTCGATGGGGTAAGGGGTCGCCGTGATGATCCAAAGCGCCCCGTTCACCAAGGCCGCCAGTATGAGCCAGCCTCGGTGGCGCAACCCTCGCCCCGGATAGCCGTGGTCAGCGAGCCATGTTCCGAGCGTCAAAAGCGCCGCAACGACG
>JBCCKB010000223.1:0-6181 GCA_039027595.1 Pseudomonadota bacterium
CCGCTGTCGGCAGCGAGATGCTGGAGAGCGCGGACATCCTTCGGCAGACAAGAACCGCCAAAAGCTCCTCCGGGCCGGAGATAATAGGGCGACACATTGAGCTTGGTGTCAGACACAAAGATCTCGTGAACCATCTTGGCCGACACGCCCAGATTCAAGCAAGCCCGTCCAATCTCATTGGCAAAGGTAACCTTCACCGCGTGCCATGTGTTGTCGACAAACTTGGTGATCTCGCTTTCACGGTAGGGAACCACGAAGACAGGTGCGTCAATATTGGCGTTGAGCCGCTCCATGGCCACGCTCGGTTGCCCGTTCTTGGTTCCAATCACAATCTTGGGCGGCTCAAAATAGTCCTTTACGGCGCTGCCTTCGCGCAAAAACTCGGGGTTATAGACGATCTCGACGTCACGTTCTGCAGCGTCTCCCAAAACCAGTCGGAAGATGGGCCAGACCAATTCTTCCATTGTTCCGGGCCGAACAGTCGAGCGGAAGGCCACACTCAAAGCCGCCTGTCGCGCGCCGCCCCGCGACACCGCCTCAGCGATCTGGCGCGAAACATTGGCAATGTAATCCATGTTGTGCGAGCCATCCTGCGCCGAAGGCGTGCCGACACAGACAATTGCCAGATCCGCATCGTCGAGATGGCTGCCGATTTCCGTGGCCGCCGTTATCCTGCCGGCTTCCACACCCTCGGCGAGCATCGCCTCGAGCCCTGGCTCAACGATCGGGGGCACCTTGGCGCGAATTTCCCCAACCTTGCGCTCGGACACGTCGATTCCCACGACCGTCGATCCTTCGCTCGCAATGCAGCACATCGCCGTGAAACCGACATAGCCCAGCCCGAAGACAACGACTTTCATGGACCAATTCCACCTACATAGAAGACAAACGCGGCGCGACCCGCACCTTTCATTTGCGCGGTCGGTGCCGAAAACGCAACGGCCCGCCAACACTCTTTGACACCTGTTGCCAAATCGGAAATTGTTGACCCAGGCAACGAATGATTGGACACACCCTTCTCCCTGTTCCGGTTGTGGTAGCAAGGGCGCGGTCGTTCAAACACGATGCCATTTAGCGTCGTTTCCGCTGGTAAGTCTTGATCTTACCTGCTCTTTTCCCCGATGGACATAAACGGACGGGAAAATGCCGAGGACGACCCAATGAAATCAGCGCTGATCACAGGCATTACTGGTCAGGACGGCTCATATCTTGCTGAATTCCTTTTGGAAAAAGATTATGCGGTGCATGGCATAAAGCGCCGTGCCTCTTCGCTTAACACATCGCGGATAGATCACGTCTACCAAGATCCGCATCAAGCCGGGAACCGGCTCACGCTTCACTACGGTGATCTAACGGATACCTCGAACCTCACGCGGATCATTGCCGAGGTGAAGCCCGACGAGATTTACAACCTTGGCGCCCAAAGTCATGTCGCGGTGAGCTTCCAGTCGCCGGAATATACGGCTGACGCCGATGCAATTGGCACACTAAGGCTTCTTGAGGCGATCCGGTTTCTTGGGCTCGAGGGCAAGACGCGATTTTACCAAGCCTCAACGTCGGAACTCTACGGCCTGGTTCGCGAAACACCCCAGAAAGAGACCACTCCCTTCTATCCGCGCTCCCCCTATGCGGTCGCTAAACTCTACGCTTACTGGATTACTGTAAATTACCGGGAGGCCTACGGGCTTTACGCCTGCAACGGCATTCTGTTCAATCACGAGAGCCCGCGTCGGGGCGAGACCTTCGTGACCCGCAAGGTTACGCGAGGGCTCGCCAATATCGCGCAAGGCCTCGAAGACTGTCTCTATATGGGGAATATCGACGCGCTGCGCGACTGGGGACACGCCAAGGACTACGTGCGGATGCAGTGGATGATGCTGCAGCAAGAAGAGCCGGAGGACTACGTTATCGCTAGTGGCACCCAGCACTCGGTCCGAGAATTCATCACTTGGACAGCAGAGGAGTTGGGGATCGAGCTTAGGTTCGAAGGCAAAGGCGTTGACGAAACCGCTGTTGTGGAACGCGTGACCTCTGATGCCGCCCCAGGCGTGAAACCCGGACAGACCGTGCTCAGGATCGACCCACGATACTTCCGGCCCGCCGAGGTTGAAACCCTTCTCGGTGAGCCCGCGCGGGCTCGCGAAAAGCTTGGTTGGGAGCCGGAAATTTCCGCGCGGGAGATGTGCGCAGAAATGGTTGCGGCCGACCTTGACACGGCACGGCGACACGCGTTCCTCAAGCTACACGGCTATGAGACCCCGTTGGCTCAGGAGGATTGACGCATGGCGGGGATTTTCCTGGCGGGCCACCGGGGCATGGTGGGCTCGGCAATTGCCCGGCGCCTTGAGGCTTCGGGAAAACCGACGATCACCCGCACGCGCGCCGAGCTCGACTTAACCGACAAAAGCGCCGTCGAAGCCTACCTTCTAGAGGCGCGGCCGGATGCGGTGATCGTCGCGGCCGCCAAAGTGGGTGGCATCCATGCCAACAATGCTTATCCAGCTGATTTTCTTTATGAAAATCTAATGATCGAAGCGAACCTGATTCATGGCGCGCATCTGGCTGGCGTGGAACGTCTCTTGTTTCTCGGCTCATCCTGCATTTACCCGCGCAACGCGCCGCAGCCGATGGCCGAGACGGCGCTCTTGACGGGGACGCTTGAGGCCACCAACGAGCCCTACGCGATCGCGAAAATCGCGGGCATAAAGCTATGCGAGAGCTATGCGCGGCAGCACGGGCGGGATTATCGGAGCGTCATGCCAACCAATCTCTACGGGCCCGGCGATAATTTTCACCTCGAGAATGCCCATGTCCTTCCGGCCCTTCTTCGGCGCTTTCACGAGGCTGCACAAAACGGTACGGGCCAAGTCTCCATCTGGGGCTCCGGTGCGCCAAGACGCGAGTTTCTTCATGTCGACGACATGGCCGAGGCAGCGCTCTTTGTGATGGATCTCGACCGGGACACGTACGAGGCCAATACTCAGCCGATGCTCAGCCATATCAATGTCGGAACCGGCGAGGACATCTCGATTGCGGATCTTGCCCTCTTGATCGCGGACATTACCGGGTTTCAAGGCGAGATCGTCCACGACACGAGTAAACCGGACGGCACGCCACGGAAGTTGATGGACGTCTCGCGGCTTTCGGCTATGGGATGGACGGCGAAGGTATCCCTAAAGGCCGGTATTGAAGCAACCTATGCATGGTTCAAGGCCCACGAGGATCGGATAAGAGAGGCCTGAGATGCCAAGCGATGCGACCCCGTTTCCCGTGACCCCGGTAATCCTGTGCGGCGGGTCGGGTACGAGGCTCTGGCCCGTCTCGCGAAAAAGCTATCCGAAGCAATTCACCCGGCTGACAGGAGAAGACAGCCTATTTCAGGCGTCCATTCACCGCTTGAAAGGTCCGGGCTTCAGCGCTCCATTGATTGTCACCGGAGATCCGTTTCGCTTTATCGTAACCGAGCAGCTCGCAAGCGCGGAAACCGATGCCGCAGGGATCCTGATTGAGCCCGAAGGGCGCAACACGGCCCCAGCGGTCCTCGCCGCAGCCCTTTGGCTAAAGAACCGTGATCCAGACGCGCTTATGTTGATCGCGCCCTCGGACCATGTGTTCGCAGACCCGGAGGGCTTTCGAACCACGGTCCAAAAGGCCGCAATCGCAGCACAGGGTGGTGCGATCGTGCTATTTGGTATCGGGGCGACCCGGGCCGAGACGGGCTACGGTTGGCTAGAGCTTGCCACTGGATCGGATAGCCATGCGGACACGCCACAGCCTTTGGTGCGGTTCGTGGAGAAGCCCGGGCACGCCCGGGCAGAGGAAATGTTGAGTTCTGGTAACTACCTTTGGAATGCCGGATTGTTCTTGATGCGCGCGGATACCGTGGTGGAAGCCTTTGACGCCCATGCGCCCGATGTGGTTGGGCCGGTCACCGCCGCAGTCCAGCAGGCAAAAAGCGATCTCGGCTTTTGCCGCCTAGACCCAGACGCTTGGTCTGGCGCGCCCGACATTTCGATCGACTACGCGATCATGGAAAAGTCGAAAGGGTTGCTCGCGATGCCGTACCGGGGCGGCTGGTCCGATCTGGGCGGCTGGGAAGCAGTTTGGCAAGAGGCCGGACCTGATTCGGACGGCAACGTTGCCGAGGGCGCCGCGACGGCGCTCGATTGTTCGGGCACACTGCTGCGTTCGGAACCTGACGGGCCAGAGCTTGTCGGCATCGGGCTCAATGATATGGTTGCT
Organism: Pseudomonadota bacterium; assembly: GCA_039027595.1. Taxonomy (GTDB): domain Bacteria; phylum Pseudomonadota; class Alphaproteobacteria; order Rhodobacterales; family Rhodobacteraceae; genus Ovoidimarina. The sequence goes on from JBCCKB010000223.1 coordinate 4,243, forward strand.
ATCGCAATGCCGGACGCAGTGCTGGTTGCTCCGCGCGCGCAGTCGCAGCGTGTCAAAGATGCCGTTTCCGCATTGAAGGAGAAGGGTTCCGCAACGGCCGTCCAGTCTGCTCGCGATCACCGGCCCTGGGGCTGGTTCGAAAGCCTTGTGATAGGCGAGCGGTTCCAGGTTAAGCGCATTGTGGTCAATCCTGGCGCCGCCCTCAGCTTGCAGAGCCATGTTCACCGCGCTGAACACTGGATCGTCGTTCAAGGTACAGCGCGCGTTACCGTGGATGATGACGTGAAGCTCGTCTCCGAAAATCAGTCCGTGTACATCCCTCTCGGCGCCGTCCACCGGATGGAAAACCCTGGCAAGCTGCCGATGGTGCTGATCGAGGTACAGACTGGGGCATATCTCGGAGATGATTACATTATTCGCTACGAGGTTGTCTACGCGCGCTCGTTGCGCGCGGCGGCCCGCAGAATAGGCCTCGTTTTTTCCGGCCTGATCCACGAACTGGAAACTACTTGCCGCTAGCCTCACGCGATGAGGGCCAAACAATTGGCCCGCCGCTTGAGGAAAGCAGGGATATGCCGAGAACGGCCCCGGACCGTGGGAGGTTCCGCTTGTCGCGAAGTAGCGCAGGCGGCATTTTTCGCTCGGCGATCCTGTTTAGCATCTTCACAAATCTCCTGGTCCTGACGGGCCCTCTTTACATGATGCAGATTTACGATCGCGTCCTGGGTTCGCGCTCGGAAGAAACGCTCGTGGCCCTGACGGTGCTTATGGCGGGCCTGTTCCTGCTCTATGGTCTCCTTGACGCCGCCCGGACCCGATTGATGGCACGTGCCGCCGCCCGAGTGCAGGACGCAAGCGCCGACCGCGTCTTTCGCGCCGCGATAGAAGCCAGGGCCAAGGCGCCGCGCTCGGAGGTTGGAGCCACGGCACTTGATGATCTTACGGCGATCCGGACCTTTCTGGGATCCTCGGCGTTCATGGCGATCCTGGATATGCCATGGACACCGCTCTTTTTGGCGGCAATCTTCATCTTCCATCCAATGCTCGGGGCGGTTGCTGCGATCGGTGGTAGTGTTTTGATTACTGCGGCCGCGCTCAATCAATATACAACGCGGAACCGTCGCCGGGAGGCCGACGAGAACGCCGACCATGCCCGGCGCCTGGCACAGGATGCGGCAACGGGTGCCTCGCTGGCTTGGGCTCAAGGGATGGTGGGCGCGCTCTGCACCCGATGGCGTGTGCATCTGTCTGCCGCAACACGCGCAGCTCTCACTGCCCACGATAGGACAAGCGGCTTTACGTCTTTTTCCAGAGCGTTCCGGTTTTTTCTACAGTCGGCAATCCTTGCCCTGGGGGCGTGGCTTGTCCTTCAGGGATCACTCACGGCGGGCGCAATGATTGCGGCCTCGATCCTCCTTGGACGCGCGCTTGCGCCCGTCGAGCAGGCAATCAGTCACTGGCCAGTCCTTCAGCGAGCGCGCCTAGGACACCAGCGCTTGGGCGCTTTCTTGGATGGCCATCCCGAGGCACCTCCCCAGACAGTCTTGCCGCGTCCAGAAGCTTCGATATCGGCCCGTGACGTGGGCGTCGCGACCGGGAGGGGCCAGCCACCGCTTCTCTCCGGGATCTCGTTCGAACTCGCTCCCGGCGAGGCCCTTGGTGTCATTGGAAAGAGCGGGGCCGGAAAATCCACCCTTGCACGCGTTGTCACAGGGCTCTCGCTTCCGGCGACGGGCGAGGTACGCTTGGGCGGCGCAACGCTTGCACAATACGACCGGGAATCGCTTGGTCAACACATTGGTTACCTTCCTCAGGAGGTCCATCTCTTCGAGGGCACGGTCGCGGAGAACATCGCTGGCATGTCCGAATGCCCTGATGCCCGCGCCGTGGTCGATGCCGCGCGTCAGGCGCATGTCCACGAGATCATTCTACGCCTTCC
>JBCCKB010000224.1:0-6162 GCA_039027595.1 Pseudomonadota bacterium
CCCCCTTGGGCGGCCCGGTGGTGCCGGACGTGTAAATCAGCATGGCCGGGTCATCTGCCGCGATGGGCGCGGGCAAGAATGCTGCGGACGCCGCCTCGATCGTTGCCCAGAAGGCGGTGGCGGAGCTTGGTGCGCGGTCGGTGACAAGCACCAAACGCATCTCCGGAAGATCCGGTACTAGCGCCATCGCCTTTTCAAGGTTTTCGGGGTCCGTGACCAGTGCCGCGGCGCCGCTGTCTTCCAACCGGAACCTGAGTGCCTCGACGCCGAACAGCGTAAAGAGCGGCAAAACAACGGCGCCGAGCTTCATGACAGCGAAATGCGTGATCAACACTTCCGCGCATTGCGGCAAGAGGATCGCCACCCGATCGCCCCTGCCAATTCCTCTTGCCCGAAGCGCGTTCGCAAGCCGGTCCGAGGCCGCCTTTAGGTCACCATAGCTCCACTCGCGCTTGGTCCCTCCGGGCTCGGTGAGGGCGACACGATCGGGAGCTGCTCTGGCCCAGGCATCACAGCAGGCTTCAGCGATCGAGAAGAACGCCGGAATGTCCCAGCGAAAGCGAGACTGGAGGTCCTCCCACGGCCCAGGCGTGGCAAACGCCCGAGGGTTTGGACCGGGTCTATCCTCGAGGGGTATCAAGCGAACGGCATCCTTCTGTTTTCGTCTCATCCATCGTTGATTGCGTTGAACGGCCTTGGCAAGCGGATCGCCCATGTTTCCCAGCGCGACACACACCTTCCCTTGCCGTTACGGACTTAGAACATTAACTATTTGTGGTCATGTCGGAGCCGCTCATAGACCCTTTCCAACGCGCGATCACCTACCTCCGGGTCTCGGTGACGGACCGGTGCGACTTCCGCTGTGTATATTGCATGTCCGAGAACATGACCTTTCTTCCGAAGGCGGAGCTCCTAACACTGGAAGAGCTTGACCGGCTCTGCTCGGCCTTTATCCGGCTTGGAGTACAGAAGCTACGCATCACCGGAGGCGAGCCGTTGGTGCGCAAGGGTATCATTTCCTTCTTCGAGGCGATGGGACGCCATCTCGAGTGCGGCGCCCTGAAGGAGCTCACGCTCACGACCAATGGCAGCCAACTCGCGCGCTTTGCCGCGCCGCTCGCCGAGGCGGGCGTTCGCCGGGTAAACGTTTCTCTCGACACGCTCGATGAGGCTAAGTTCGCCGAAATCACCCGCTGGGGCCGCTTGCCTCAGGTCTTGAGGGGCATCGACGCAGCGCAAGAGGCTGGTCTTCGGGTCAAGATCAATACAGTAGCCCTCAAAGGATTTAACGAGGACGAACTTTTCCGCCTGACGGAATGGTGCGCATCGCGTGACATGGACCTGACGTTCATCGAGGTGATGCCCATGGGGGATATCGGCAACGAAAATCGGCTCGACCAGTACTGGTCCTTGAGGGACCTCCGGACAGAGCTTTCCACTGAATACACGCTTATCGACCTGGCCGAGCGATCGGGTGGGCCGGCGCGCTATGTCCAACTCCAAGAAACAGGGCAAAAGATCGGGTTCATTACCCCGCTCACGCACAATTTCTGCGAAAGCTGCAATCGGGTTCGGATAACTTGCACCGGCGAAATCTTCATGTGTCTGGGTCAGGAAGACCGTGCCGACCTCCGACTGCCCCTCCGCGCCAACCCAACTGAGGATGGGCCTCTCGAGGACGCGATCCGTTCGGCGATCCGATTGAAGCCCAAGGGCCACGACTTTGATTATTCTCGCCAATTCTTGGGCGGGCAAATGTCACGCCATATGAGCCATACAGGGGGCTGAGCGCGGAATTGCACCGCAGATCTCGGCGACGTATCGTAAGTGACGCCGATGAGTGAGAGCGTCCAACCCCATGACTAACCGGCCAGCACCGCTCGTTCTCTACAGGCTGGTCGCAACGGCAATCGCACCCTTGGCATATTGGCGTGCCCGCAGGCGCCTTTTGGCCGAGGATATTCCCACGGGTCGCATCGCAGAGCGCTTGGGCTTTGCAACGCGCGCGCGTGCGAGCGGCCAACTTGTTTGGTTTCACGCCGCCAGCATTGGCGAAAGCCTGTCAATTCTGCCTTTGGTGCAAGAGCTCTCGGGCGAGGTCTCGATGCTTGTGACCACGGGTACGGCGACCTCCGCAAAGCTCCTCGAACGCCGCCTGCCTCCGGGTGCAGCGCACCAATTCGCACCCCTCGACACGCCAAGCGCGGCGCGTCGATTTCTGACCCATTGGCAGGTGGACGTCGCCGTGTTTGTCGAGAGCGAGGTGTGGCCCAATCTGATCGAGGCAACCTCGCAGCGCGCGATTCCGCTTATGTTGATCAATGCGCGCATGTCAGAAAGTACGCTCAATCGCTGGACCACGATGCCCAAGAGCGCGCGGGCGGTGTTCTCGAGCTTCCGTCGGATCTTCACCCAAGATCAGCGCACGCATGACGGGCTGGCGCGTCTGGTGAGCAGTCCCGAGAGCAAACTGGTTGTCGGCGGGAACATGAAGGCGGCGGCCAAACCCCTGCCCGTGGACCAAGCCGCCCTCTCAGAGTGGCGCAAGCGTCTGCGGGACCGCCCGGTTTGGATCGCAAGCTCGACCCACGAGGGCGAAGAAGAACCCCTGCGCGCGGCCCACCGGGCGATCCGACAAAATCACCCGGACGCGATCATGGTTTTGGTGCCCCGCCACCCCCATCGGGGCTTGAAGATCGCCGACGAGACCCGAGCGGAGGGCTTTTCGACGGCCCGTCTCGCTGGCAATGAGTGCGTGACGGAGGAGACCGCCGTCCTCGTGGCGGACACAATCGGGGATCTTGGGCTGTGGTATCGTCTTTCTCCCGTGGTCTTTTTGGCGGGATCCTTTGGGAACGCGGGTGGGCACAATCCGTGGGAGCCAGTTGCATTGGGCGCAGCACTTTTGCATGGGCCAAATGTCGCAAATGCCGCGGATGATTACCGTCAGCTGGCCGAGTGCGGTGCTGCTATTGAAGTTGCGGATGCTGACAGTCTATCGCGCGAGGTCACCGCGCTCTTGTCCGGCGAGACCAGGGCGTCAGCAAGGCAAACTGCGGCAGCCGAAGCCCTCGAAGGCGCTCAGGCGTTGGTTGCACAGATCGCAGGCGAGATCCGGGGCTATCTTGAGCATCAGTCCAGCGCCCGATGACAAGGCAGGATCCCTCCAAGGTCGAAGTGATCGCCCCAAACCTCAAGCATCGGCTCTCGGGCGTGACAGCCACCGTCTATGCGTTGGTGCCCATTCAAGCGAAGGAAATCGAGATCGCCGCGCTTGGACCGGCCTTACCACCGGGCATTCCACAGATCCGCCTTCGCGATCTTCCAGCACTGCCGCGCGGTCGCCCGATTGTCTGGCACGCCAGGCGCAACATTGAAATGATCGCTGGGCTTGCACTCCGTGTCTTTCTGGGTGGGCGGCTGAAGCTCCTTTTTACATCCGCCTCTCAACGCCATCATACACGCTTGACCCGGGCACTCATCGCCCGGATGGACTGGGTTATCGCAGTCTCGGACAAGTCCGCGGAATATCTCAGTGTTCCACACCAGGTGGTGCGCCACGGAATTGATACGCGCCGGTTCCACCCCGCACACGACCGCGCGGCGTTGCGCCGCCGTCTTCGCCTGGAGGAAAACGCCGTGATCGTGGGTTGTTTTGGGCGGATCCGGGCACAGAAGGGAACCGGCGACTTTGTCGATGCAATGCTCCAGCTGATGCAAACACGCAAAGATGTGCATGCAATCGCCATGGGCGGCGTCGTTGGCCATGAGGACTACGTTCGCGAGCTTAAGACACGCATAACGCGCGCGGGCCTTGGGGAGCGCCTGCGGATCATGCCCGAGGTGCCCGTGGATAACATGCCCGATTGGTACGCGGCACTCGACCTCTACGTCGCGCCGCAGCGCTGGGAGGGTTTTGGGCTGACCGTGCTCGAAGCCATGTCTTCGGGAGTTCCCGTGGTCGCAACCGGCGTCGGCGCCTTCGAGGAACTATTGGACAAAGGCAGAATGGGCACACTTGTCGAGCCGGGGGATGTTCCCTCCCTCGCCGCCGCGATCGCTCCCATACTCGATGATCCCCAGAACCGCCTCCGGCTTGGCGCTGAGGCACGATCCTACGTTGAGGCTCGGTTTGCGATCGAGGGCGAGGCCCAAGCACTGGTGGACGTCTACCGCAGGCTCCTCGCCAAGCCCTAACCGCTTGGCATCGCATATCAACCCAAGAGTAGACATGCGCGGTAGCGCTCCGCTTGGCAGAAGGTCCCCTAAGGTAGGGCCAGTCGACGCTCGGCGATCTCAACCCACCAGGAGCAGCCCGCAGGGATCGCGTCATCGTTAAAATTATAACCGGGCGAGTGGACTGGAGCCGTATCACCATTCCCGACGAGAATATATGCGCCAGGCCGTGCATTCAGCATGAACGCAAAGTCCTCGCCCCCCATCACCAAGGGGCTTTCCGCGCATGCACCCGCACCCGCCACGGCCTCGGCTGCCGCGATCGCGTGATCCGTCTCAACCTCCGCATTCTCCATGACCGGGTAGTTCCGCTGGTAGTGCACTTCCGCCTCCGCGCCGAACGCTGCCGCGATCCCCGGCACCAGCGTGTTGATCCGCGTCTCCACCTGGTCTTGCACCTCGGGCGCCAATGTCCTCACGGTTCCCTTCAGCGTCACGCGCTGAGCGATCACGTTGAACGCCGTCGCATCGGTGTGGAAGCCCGTGATCGAAACCACTGCTTGATCCACGGGATTGACGTTCCGGCTTACGATCGACTGAAGCGCGAGGACGATATGGCTCGATGCGACGGTGGCGTCGATCGTTTCGTGAGGCTTTGCCGCATGCCCGCCTTTGCCGGTAACCTCGATGCGCAGAAGATCGGCGGCGGCAAAAAACGGACCCGTCCGGATCGCGAACCGACCGGCCGGGATGCCTGGCCAATTGTGCATTCCGTAGACTTCATCAATGCCAAAACGCTCCATGAGACCGTCTTCAACCATCTCTCTGCCGCCTCCTCCGCCCTCTTCGGCTGGCTGAAAGATCACCACGACCGTCCCGTCGAAACCGCGCGTTTCGGCAAGGTATTTCGCCGCACCTAGGAGCATCGCGGTATGGCCGTCATGTCCGCATGCATGCATCGCTCCAGGCACCGTCGAGGCATAGGCAACTCCGGTCTCCTCCATGATCGGCAGCGCATCCATATCCGCGCGCAGTCCCACGGCGCGACCACTGGTGTTTCCCTTTCCCTTGATGACACCCACAACACCGGTCCGTCCGATCCCCTCGACGACCTCATCGCAGCCAAAGCTCTTGAGTTTTTCAGCAACGATCGCGGATGTGCGATGCGTCTCGAACAAGAGCTCTGGATGCGCATGAATGTCTTGACGCCAACCGGCGATCTCCGTGTGCAACTCAGCGAAGCGATTTCTGATCGGCATTATGGCTCCTGGATATAGGGTCGCGGGCCGCGCCGCGTCGACGGCGAGTCTCGCGGGGACAGCCGCGCGCGTCAATCACCCGCCATCCCGCCGCTCCATCGATTTCCGTATTCGCCGAACCATGGCCCACACAGCGAGAACCACAACAGGTGTAACCAGGGCGGCTAGAGCCGTCTTGGGCGCGCCGCCGGATTGCGCGAGCGGACCCAAGAGATAGAGGACGAGGTTCACCGCGTAATAGCTGATGGCAACGACAGAAAGCCCCTCGACCGTGCGCTGAAGGCGGAGTTGCAGATCCGCCCGCCGGTCCATGCTCTCCAAAAGCGCCTGGTTTTGAGCGGACCGCTCCACGTCCACCTGCGTCCGGAGCAGGTTGGCCGCGCGCATCGAACGCTCGGCCATTGTCCCCAACCGGTATTCCGTGGCCTCGACCGTCCGCATCGCAGGGTCGAACCGCCGCACCATGAATTCCTTGAACGTTTGACGTCCGTCGAAGCGTTCCTCGCGCAAGACATCAATGCGGTCATGCACGATCGCAGCGTAGGCTCGGGTCGCACCAAAGCGAAACGCGCTCTTCGCCAACATGGACTCGAGCTCGGTCGAGATTTTCAACAGCGACTGCAGCGTCCCTTCCGGTCGGCGCGCTTCGCTTGTCATATCTCCCATCAGCTCGATCAACTCGCCATCGACCTCGCCCATTCTGGCCCCAATGCTGCGAACCCGCGCC
>JBCCKB010000225.1:0-6133 GCA_039027595.1 Pseudomonadota bacterium
CCGACCGAGGCGAGGGGCCAGCCCCTCGCGCTCCCCAAGCTCGATCTGCCATTCGAGAAGACGAAGAGCGGTGATCTGATCCATGCCCCAAAGGCTAGACCGTCCTCGCTGAAGCCTCAATCACCCCTTCTCATCTTTCCAAATATCCCGGGGAGCGCGAGGGGCTGGCCCCTCGCCTCGGTCGGCGCGCAGCGCCGAAACCACTGCCTTGTCGCCCAACCACACCCTTCCTATAAGCAGGTCAGCCAGGATCGGGGGCTCTATGGGTTTCAGGGCAAGACATCTTTTGGGGATCGAGGACCTCTCGCCCGAGGAGATCCGGACGGTCCTCGATCTTTCCGAGACCTATGTCGGCCTGAACCGGCAGTCGGTGAAACACTCCGATGTCCTGGCGGGCCTCACCCAGATCAACATGTTCTTCGAGAACTCCACCCGGACGCTGGCGAGCTTCGAGATCGCGGGCAAGCGCCTGGGAGCGGATGTCATGAACATGCACATGCAGGCCTCTTCGGTGAAAAAAGGGGAAACGCTCATTGATACGGCGCTGACGTTAAACGCGATGCATCCAGATCTCCTGGTGGTGCGTCATCCGCATTCGGGCGCCGTCGATCTCTTATCCGAAAAGGTGAACTGCTCCGTCCTCAATGCCGGGGATGGCCGCCACGAGCACCCAACGCAAGCCCTGCTCGATGGGCTGACGATCCGTCGGGCGAAGGGGCGCCTTCACCGCCTTCGGGTCGCGATCTGCGGCGACATCGCGCATTCGCGCGTGGCGCGCTCGAACATTCATTTGTTGGGCAAGCTTGAAAACCGCGTGCGGCTGATCGGGCCACCGACCTTGATGCCGGCGGGTGTGGCCGACTGGGGGGTTGAGGTGTTCTCCGACATGAAGGAAGGCCTCGAGGACTGCGATGTCGTCATGATGCTGAGGCTCCAGAATGAACGCATGGATGGAGGCTTCATTCCATCGGAGCGCGAGTACTACCACCGCTTTGGGCTTGACGCCGAAAAGCTCGCCTATGCCGCCCCTGATGCGATCGTCATGCATCCAGGTCCGATGAACAGAGGGGTCGAAATCGACGGAACAACGGCGGACGACATCAACCGCTCGGTCATCCAGGCTCAGGTCGAAATGGGCGTCGCGGTGCGGATGGCGGCGATGGAACTTCTTGCACGCAACCATCGAGCGTCCAAGCCAGCGCGGGCGGTGATGGTATGACCCGAGATGAGCCGGGTTGACCGATGACGCGGCCGACCCCACTGCAGGAAAGACGCCTCCGAGACGCGTCATGCGGTGCCATTCATGGCCAGGGGAGACAATGACTAATCCGGACGAAGCGAGGCAGGCTGAGTAAATGAAAGAAAATGGAACGGCGCTCCAGATGAAGTGCGCCTCGAATGCGATAGGGGTGCCGGAGTGACGGCCGCGCTCGACGTCGCGCCGGATGAATGGGGGGTGGTTCGGCTCTTCGTCATTGATTTGCCGGCAGACGAGATCGAAGGGTTTGTCGCGCAAGGCGACGCGGTAGGCATAGACGGGCGGAGGCATTGGCCGCTCCGAGATGCCCTGGGCGCGACGCAGCTTGAGGAGGACCGGCTCGAGGTCTTTCCCGTGGGAGACGTGGCCGCTCTCGGTCTATCGGCCTATCTCACGGACGGGCTCGGGATACCCGAAGGCGCTCTCGCGCCTGAACGCGCGAAAATAGATGCGGTGCAAGGCATTGTTCTGGTGGTCACCTCCCTGGCGATGGGCGGCGTTGCCCAGACCCTCGATCCAAAGCCGCCCTTACGCCATATCGGCACCTACCACGAAGAACCCCTGAGCCCAGTTATCGGACGGATAGAGAGCGAAGGCGCCCAGGGCAAGCTCGCCAAGCGTGCGGAGCCGGTGGTTTCAAAGGATGAAGGTCGTTTGGTTCCCGTCCTGATCGTGATCGCCGCGATCCTGCTTGGCGCGGGCATCATCGCGGTCATGGCGCTGGGCATGGGCTGAACCATGGCCTCGGTCCTGTTCGAAAGCGCCCGACTGATCGACCCAGCCACGCTCAGCGACGCGCGTGGCGAGCTCTTGGTGGTGGACGGTTACATTGCCAGTCCAGGCAGCGCGGCTCCAGACGAGGTGATCGACTGTGGCGGGCTCTGCCTTTCGCCGGGGTTTATCGACATCGGGGTCAAGGTTTCGGAGCCAGGAGAGCGCCATAAGGAGAGCTTTGGATCCGCGGGTCAGGCTGCGGCGGCAGGAGGGGTCACGACCATGGTGACCCGCCCCGATACATTGCCGGCGATCGACACGCCGGAGGTGCTAGAGTTCGTGACGCGGCGCGCCAACGAGGCCGCGCCGGTTCGGGTGCTGCCGATGTCGGCTCTGACCAAGGCGCGCGACGGCCGCGAGATGGTCGAAATCGGCTTCATGCGCGATGCGGGCGCCGCGGCCTTCACCGATTGCGACAGTGTCATTGCCGATACCAAGATCTTTTCGCGCTGCCTGTCCTATGCGGGGTCCTTGGGAGCGCTTGTCATTGGTCACCCGCAGGATCCAAGCCTCTCGTCTGGCGGGGCCGCAACAAGCGGGAAATTCGCGTCGTTGAAGGGTTTGCCATCGGTGTCTCCCATGGCGGAACGCATCGGACTCGACCGCGATCTCGCCGTCGTGGAAATGACCGGCGCGAAATACCACGCGGATCAGGTGACCACGGCCCGCGCGCTTGGGCGGCTGGAGCGGGCGAAGGAGGCCGGGTTCGATGTCACCGCCGGGATCTCGATCCATCACCTGACGCTCAACGAATTCGACATCGGATCCTATCGAACCTTCTTCAAGGTGAAGCCGCCCTTGCGCAGCGAGGAAGATCGATTGGCGGCCGTCGAGGCCGTGGCGTCGGGGCTCATCGATGTGATCTCCTCGATGCATACGCCCCAGGATGAGGAATCGAAACGGTTGCCCTTCGAGGAGGCGGCTTCCGGTGCCGTCGGTCTCGAAACGCTTTTGCCCGCGGCGCTTCGCCTGGTGCATTCCGGCGATATTCCCCTCCCCGCCCTGGTCCGCGCCATGACCCTAAACCCCGCCCGGCGGCTGGGACTTCCCACGGGGCGCCTTACCCCGGGCGCTCCTGCGGATCTTGTTCTGTTCGACCCCGATGCTCCGTTTGTGCTTGACCGCTACGCGCTCCGTTCGAAATCCAAGAACACCCCGTTCGATGAAGCTCGGCTCCAGGGACGGGTAAAGGGAACATGGGTTAAGGGTGTCCGAGTGTTTGGTCCGTGATCCCACCAATCGATAACGGACCGTTGCTGCTCTTTGGCCTGGCGGTGGGAGGGTATCTTCTCGGCAGCATCCCCTTCGGACTTGTCATGGCGCGCCTGTTTGGGCTTGGGGATCTCCGCCAGATCGGATCGGGCAATATCGGTGCGACGAATGTGTTGAGAACAGGGAGTCGGGCCGCGGCCATTCTTACGCTTATCTTTGATGCGGGAAAGGGCGCGATTGCGGTGGTCGTGGCCCGGGCGCTCGCGGGAGAGGAAGCGGGGCAGCTCGCGGGGGGTACCGCCTTCCTGGGCCATCTTTACCCGGTCTGGCTTGGCTTCCAGGGTGGCAAGGGCGTGGCCACGTTTCTGGGAACGCTCCTGGCGGCAGCTTGGCCCCTTGGTCTTGCCGCCTGCGCCACCTGGGCGGTCACGGCGGCGCTCTTTCGGATCTCGTCGCTGTCGGCCTTGGCCGCCGCCGTGCTCGCGCCACTTTGGGCGGTTGCGTTGGGACACTCCCAGGCCGCGGCACTGGCGCTGGTGCTTGGCGCCTTGGTGACATTCAGGCACAAGGCGAACATCTCCCGGCTCGTAGCTGGCACCGAGCCCAAGATCGGCGCGGGCAAGTAGCAACGCGTGGTCCCGCGAAGCCGACCTTGGAGGCCCGCAAGCCCGACAGAAGGTTTCAGATGACCGGTTTGAGCCCAAAGTGTATGATGCTGCACCTTGCACGAATGGCGGCTTCGCAGATACCGTCAAGCTATGCCAGCCCAAAAAACGATCATCATTCTATTTTCTACAAACAGCGACGGGGCACTTACTCATCAGGTACGTAACTTTGGTGAAGACCTGTGGCGTGAGATTGAGCAAACAGACTTAGGCGATGTTGGTGGGCTAGAGACAGTCGATAGAGCAACCGACAAACTGAAGGTCCAAATACATCACACTCGTAAGATCAATACGGTCAGAAAGCTGGTCGACAAACTGCTGAAGGCGCATTTTTTGGATTATCGATCTGAGGTTTCTTACAGCTAGGGCCAACCCAGAAATCAGGTTTCGCAGAATTCGGTTGGACTGGCCTTTGTTGTTGCGAGCGGACATTGAGAGGAACACTCTCGAGGTCCGCTTCGTCCCGCACACCCGCCGAGGTTCCTCTTTTGCGGCTTCTGTATAGCAGTTGACGGACGGCACGCGCCGACCCGTCTCATCATCAGCTCATCGGCGGCGCGTAATAGGTGAGCCATGCGTTTTGGTGATGCCGCCGTGTCTTCTCCCTGGGTCCGGGGGTGATCGCGTTGTCCGCGCGCAGGCGCTTCATTCACGCTTGCGCGAAGATCACCCCCGGATGGTGTCTCGGGCGCTGGGCGATAACCTCAGTTCCAGCGCCCGAGCGCCGCTTCGTCATCGTGTTTTGCCGCCACCCACTCGCCGCCGTTGGCGCGAAGCTCTTTCTTCCAAAACGGTGCACGGGACTTCAGGTAGTCCATCAAATAATCCGCCGCCGCGAAGGCTTCGGCCCGATGCGCCGAGGCGGTGGCCACCATCATGATGACCTCGGCGGGCGCAAGACGCCCGTACCGGTGGATCACCATCGCGTCGACGAGCGACCATCGGGTGCGCGCGGTCTCCAGCATGGCACCAATCGCGCGTTCCGTCATGCCGGCGTAGTGTTCGATCTCCATCGCGACCAAGGTCCCGTCGGTGTCGCGTACGACGCCAGTGAAACTCACAAGCGCGCCAATATCCCTGCGTCCACTTGCAAAGGCGCTAAGCTCTGCGCCCGGATCGAATTCCGCGGCCTGGACGCGAACAGCCACCTCAGCCGCCCGTCATCGGCGGGAAAAACGCCACCTCGCGCACACCGCTGAGCGGCGCATCGAACTCCGCGAGTTCCTGGTCAAGGGCGACCCGGAGCGAAGAGAGATCTGCAAATGCAAGCGCATAGCGCTCTTCTCGTGCTTTCAGCTCGTCGACCAGATCGGCGACCGTCGCGGCCTCGGTGGCAATGCGCTCCTTGGGGAGGCCGATCCGTTCGCGGACCCAAGCGAAATACAGGACTTCTATCATGGGGTGTCTTTCAGATGCGGTAGGGTTTTTCGAAAGTAATCCCAGCCGGTCAGAAGGGTAAGGAGGGCCGCAATCCAAAGCAGCAGGACCCCTGTCCACCAGCTTAAGATTGCGCCGCGAAAGAGGACGTTGAGGCCAACGACGTCAATCTCCTCGCCTGCAAGGATCGCGGTGGTCATGGCATCGCCGAGACCAAACGCCAATGCGCCAAAGTAGTGCTCAAAGACACCCTTGGCGAATAAGACGGCGATTGCGACCATCTGAGCGGTGGTTTTCCATTTCGCAAGCGGGGTGACCTTCAGTGTGCCCGCGGTGTCGCCGAGGTACTCGCGCAGGCCCGAGACAAAGACCTCGCGGAAAAGGATCACCGTGGCGGGCAGCAGGATCCACGGATCCATTCCCGAAAACCCGGTGATCACCAAAAGCGCGATCACCACCATGGCCTTGTCGGCGATGGGGTCGAGCATGGCGCCGAGGCGGGTTTCCTGGTTCCAGGCGCGTGCCAGCCGGCCATCAATCCAGTCAGTCGCAGCGGCGGCGACGAAAAGGATCAGGGCGAACCAATCCGCCCAGGGCCTGTTGAAGTAAAGAAACATCACCGCAACACCAGGTGCCGCGAGAAGCCGGATCACGGTGAGGATATTTGGAACGGTCCACCGCATGGGCCGGATGTAGCCGGAATTGGAACCACGTGAAAGGTGCAGGGCGGGAGGAGCCCTGCACCTTGCCACCCTGTGCGTCACTTCTCCTCGGCATCCGGGGCAGTAACGGCCGACGTCTCCGAAAGGGCGCCGCGCAAAAACTCGGTGGACGCGCTTGTCGACAC
>JBCCKB010000226.1:0-6093 GCA_039027595.1 Pseudomonadota bacterium
CCGCGTCAGGCGCGATCCGCGTCTGAGGTCACATCCGGCTCGCGACGTTCTCCCAGTTCACCAGATTATCCAGAAAATTCGTAAGATACGCGGGCCGCTTGTTGCGGAAGTCGATGTAGTAGGAGTGCTCCCAGACATCACAGCCCAAAAGCGCCGTCTGGCCAAAGCACAAGGGGTTAACCCCGTTCTCGGTCTTGGTCACCTTCAACGACCCGTCCGTGTCCTTTACCAGCCAGGCCCAACCCGAGCCGAACTGACCGGCGCCAGCGGCCGAGAACTGCGCCTTGAACTCATCAACCGACCCGAAGGCTTCGACAAGCGCACTCTCGAGACTGCCGGGCATGCCGGTCGGCCCCATCATTTCCCAGAACTGGTTGTGGTTCCAAAGCTGGCTCATGTTGTTGAAGATGCCGTTCTGCGCCACAGCACCCGCATCATAGGTGCCAACAACGATGTCCTCGAGGCTCTTACCTTCCCACTCGGTTCCAGCGATCGCCTTGTTCCCGTTATCCACATAGGCCTTGTGATGCAGGTCATGGTGATACTCCAGTGTCTCCTGCGACATACCATGGGCGGCAAGCGCATCGTAGGCGTAGGGAAGATCGGGAAGTTCGAAAGCCATAGGAGTACCCCCTCGGTTTGGCGCGAAGTCTGATGCGCGATACCTGTGCTGCCACCCTGGGGCCGTCAAGCCCTTTCGGTCGGCTTAGAAATAGCCGACGCGCGAACCCTGCCGAGCCGCCTCGGTCAGCACGTCGAACACATACACCGCAACGGAGCGGAAACAGACAATCTCGAACGTCTCCGCGTCGCGCATCCAGAAGGCCGCCGACACCTGCGCGAGGCGCGTGCGCCGGATCTGCCCCGGGCTGAAACCATGCAAATCCACCGGCGTCAGTTTGGCTAGGACCTCGCGAGCGGCAGGCCCCGAGACAGTGATCAGCGCGCGGGCATCCGAGACATTCACCGCCAGGTGGTGCGCCCCGGATAGAGCGTCTCCCAATGCCTGGGCCGCGGCGTCCGCCTCGGCATGGGGCACGAGAAGCAACACCTCGTCGGGCGCCATCCACGCGAGGCCGTTCTCACCGGCCAAGTGAATGTCGAGTGGGTCCGGGAAGGCGACGCCTGTGACCCCGGTCGCCGCCTCCTTTAGCGGAGCGGCAGAAAGATCGCCCTTAAGCGTGACCATACCGCGCGGGCCAGCCGCCTCGCATCGCGCCAGACCGTCGGCGACCGCTCCTGCGAGCGCACCCAAAGGCTCAGACATTCTGCTTCTCCCCGTCGGGGTCATAGAACACTGGCGAGACAATCCTCGCGTCCACTGGCGCGCCGCCGATATTCGTGAAGGGCAGCACCTCCCCCATCCGGTCCGGCCCGTTCAAGATCAGCCCCATGGCAATCCCGCGGCCCAGCGTGGGCGAATGGTAGGTCGACGTCACGCGGCCCTGCGCATTCCTCTGACCGTTTCCATTTCGTCCTTCGCCGATCGCGTAGGCGCCTTCGGGTAAAACCGATCCGTCCAAGGTCTCAAGCCCCACGAGCTTCCAGCGCCTCGGATCGGTCATGTGCGCACGTTCCTGGGCGCGTTTGCCCAAGAAGTCCTCCTTCTTCTTCGAGATCGCCCAAGACAACCCCAGATCCTGCGGAATGACCGTCCCGTCCGTTTCGTCACCAATCATGATGAAGCCCTTTTCGGCCCGCATCACGTGAAGCGCCTCGGTGCCGTAGGGTGTGATCCCAAACGGCTCACCGGCCTTCAGGCAGGCCTCCCAGAACGCGAGGCCCTGACTCGCGGGAACCGCCACCTCGTAGCTCAGCTCGCCCGAAAACGAGATCCTGAACACCCGCGCCTGGATCCCGCCGATCTCGCCTTCTGTCCAGTGCATGAACGGAAGCGCCTCTGCCGAGAGATCCATCCCACCAATCGTCTCGAGGACGTTTCGCGCATCGGGGCCGACGACCGCAACTTGTGCATAGTGCTCGGTGAGATTTGCCGTAAAAACCTCCCAGTCCCACCATTCAGTCTGGAGCCATTCCTCCATATGGGCGTGGATCCGGTCAGCGCCGCCCGTGGTTGTGTGGCATAGCCAGCTGTCCTCCGATAACCGCGCCACCACGCCGTCATCGGTCAAGAAGCCGTTCTCAGTGCACATGAGCCCGTAGCGGCATTTGCCCACCGCGAGCGTTGACATCATGTTGGTATACATCATGTCGAGGAAATGGCCCGCGTCTGGTCCTTTCACGAGGATCT
Organism: Pseudomonadota bacterium; assembly: GCA_039027595.1. Lineage (GTDB taxonomy): Bacteria > Pseudomonadota > Alphaproteobacteria > Rhodobacterales > Rhodobacteraceae > Ovoidimarina. The sequence continues at coordinate 2,252 of JBCCKB010000226.1, forward strand.
TCCCCAACGTTGAGGCATCCAGAAGCCCCACGGCCTCTCGCGTTGTCGAGATCTCGCGGACAACCGCGTCTGCGACACTCTCTCCGGTTTTTAGGAAGGCGTAGGGCCGACGCCACTGTCCGACCGGCTCCCAATGGGCGCCGTTCGCTTCATGCCAGGCATGGAGTGGTGTTCTCCGAAGCGGCTGGAAAACCGCACCCCGAGCCTCGCCGGCAATCGAGCCCATGGAGATCGGCGTATAGGGCGGCCGAAACGTCGTGGTGCCAACGGCTGGAATATCGGTGGCAAGCTCCTGGGCGAGAACGGCCAGGCCATTGATGTTGGACAATTTTCCTTGATCCGTTGCCATTCCAAGCGTCGTATAGCGCTTGGCGTGCTCGACGCTTTCGAAACCTTCCCGTGCCGCCAACTGCACGTCCGAGACCTTGACGTCATTCTGGTAGTCAAGCCACATCTTTTCCCGAAGCGCTTCCTTGGCGCCCGAGGGCATGACCCAAACGGGTTGCAGGGGCCTTGCGTCTTCGGTCTCGACCGATGGTGCAGCGCTGGCCTTGAGGGAACAGGCCGCCGCTTCGGCCGCGGCGCGACCCGCCCCATGGGCGTCCTCGAGAACCTCGGCCGCCGTCAGCGCACCCGTGGCTGCGCCGGCCGTCCGCACGAAGGCCAACCCGTCGGCTCCCACAGGCGCGCGCGCAGGGTCAGGGCGGAACTGCGCGGAAGCTTGATCCCAGATCACTTTGCCGCCCGTGTGCGACCAAAGGTGCACGACCGGCGACCATCCGCCCGACATGGCGACCAGATCACAGGAGAGCTCCTCGGTGACCGCGCCATCGCCGCCTTGAGCGCAAAGCGAGACGCCGTCGACCTTTCCCTGACCCTTCACCTTGGCAATGCCTGTGCCAGTCTCAATACGGATCCCAGCGGCCCGCACTGCGCTGGGCACGCCACCCATCGCTTCGGGACGAGGGTCGACGACAGCTTTCACCTCCAACCCAGCATCCTTGAGGGCAAGCGCGGTCCGGTAGCCGTCGTCGTTGTTCGTCACCACGACCGTCCGGCTTCCTGGGGCAACGCCATAATTCACAACATAGTCGCGCACGGCGCTGGCAAGCATCACGCCAGGAAGATCATTGCCCGCAAACGACAAGGGCCGCTCAATTGCGCCCGTGGCAGTCACAACCTGCTTCGCTCTGACCTTCCAAAGCCGGTGGCGAGGCCCCTCGGATCCGGGAGCGTGGTCGCTCGCACGTTCATAAAGGGTGACATATCCGTGGTCATAGACCCCGGCTCCCATGCAGCGCGTGCGTAGCCTGACGTTTTCAAGGTCTTCGAGTTCCGCAAGCGCCTCCTCGACCCAGATCTCGGCTGATTTGCCATCGATGTCGATGTTGTCCACCACGGCGCGACCACCCCAGTGGGGCGTTTGCTCGACCAGCAGCAGGCGAGCGCCCGCGCGCGCCGCCTCGAGCGCGGCCTGGAGCCCCGCGACCCCGCCACCGATCACCAGAACATCGACATGGGCGTAGAAGTGTTCGTAGGTGTCGGCGTCGCGCGCCGCCGGAGGTTGCCCAAGGCCCGCGGACTGGCGGATGAAGGACTCGTAGACATGCTTCCAAAAGGCGCGCGGCCAAAGAAACATCTTGTAGTAGAACCCTGCCGGCAGAAACCGCGCGAGGCGTGCATTGATCGCACCAATGTCGAATTCAAGACTTGGCCAGTGGTTCTGTGACGTGCAAGCGAGCCCGTCGAAAAGCTCGGTTGTGGTGGCACGCTGGTTTGGTTCGGCACGTCTCCCTTCGGCCAGATTGACCAGCGCGTTGGGTTCCTCGGCGCCGCTTGCGACGATCCCCCTTGGCCGATGATACTTAAAGGACCGGCCCACCATTTTTTGGCCGTTCGCCAGAAGGGCCGAGGCAAGCGTATCCCCGGCGAAGCCCGTCATCCGTTTCCCATTGAACGTGAATTCCATGGGCAGCGCGCGGTCGATGAGGCGTCCGCCGGTCATCAGGCGTCGGCTCATGATACGGCCCTCCACGTCCAGCCGGGCCGCTTATCGGAGATTGCCCTCCGGATCTCCTCGGGAGGCTCGGTGGTCTGTGCGGAGTACGTTCCAAACACCTCAAGCGTCACCGTGCAACGCGCCGCATGGAACCACTTTCCACAGCCATGGGAATGGCGCCAGCGCTCGAAGTGGACCCCCTTTGGGTTCTCGCGCTGAAAAAGATAGCCCTCGAAATCCTGATCGCTCGATCCTGGTCCAAAGCGTTTGAGATGCGCCTCGCCACCTGGCGTCAGCTCGGTCTCGTCGGCGTCCACACCACAATATGGGCAGCGGAAGGTCAGCATAGGCTTTCTCCCGCGCGACGGATCGAAGGCAAATTCTTCAAGATGTTGGCCAAAGTCCCGGCGGGCGGCCGTGAGGCGCGCCCGCCGGGTTGGCGGGTTGGAAACAGGCGCGCGTCAGTTCGCCTGGGACGTGTTGGTTTCTGACGCAGCAGGTGCAGCCGCCGGCACCTCGGCTCCGGGCTCGCCCGAAGGTCCGAAGAACAGCGCACCAAGCACGATGAGCGCCAAGAGGATGATGACGATGAGCGCGCCGCCCCCCGTCCCGCTACCGCCGTAGTCGAGCGGTTTCCGCTCGCCATAGCTTCCATGACTTCCACGGTGGAGTTGATCGTCCATTGTTGTGGTCCTCCTTCCTGTAGCCTAAGCGGGCCACAATCGGAGGTTGCCGGCAATGGATATCCGGAACGCGCTGGTTTTGGGCCGAAGCGCGCTGCGTTGGCGCTACCGTGCGGGCTATAATCTGCCGAAGCGTCAGAGGTTGGGGTAAATAGGGGAAGCGTCCGGCGAATATTCGCTAAAGGCCGGCTTGCCGGTGTAGATGACCCCGCCCAAGAGACCGAAAAGCAGGGCAAAGACCACGCCCGCAACAAAGCCACCAAGCTTCGGCTTGTGCCGCTCGAGGTTTTCACTGCGCGGGATCCGGTCAAAAAATGCCATTCTGTAGTCTCCTCAGGCCCAGCTGCACGAGGTATGGTCGACGGGCTAGAGGTCAAGCTCTCGGTCAAATTTTCGGTAAAGATCGGCGAGGAGCTCACGCTATGGAACAGTTCATATCGCTCTGGCCGCTTGCTGTTGTCATCGGCTTGACCATTCAGTTCGTCCGCCTCGGACGAATGCCGCGACGCCACAACATTCGTGGCAGCGGCAACCATGCGCAAGACGGCACCCGGACCCAGTCGCGCAAGGACAATCACGAGAGCTTTGACAGCGGAGCAGGAAGTGATGGCGGTGGCGGCGACTAACATCAATGTGCCACCCCCGCGGCTACCGATTCATCGATGAACCGCCCCTCGCGGAACCGGTCGAGGCCAAAATCAGCGGCCAATGGCCCCGGCTCGCCTTTGGCGATCATCTCCGCCGTGGCCCAGCCTGAGCCCGGGATTGCCTTGAACCCGCCCGTGCCCCAGCCGCAATTGATGAAGCAGTTCTCAAGGGGTGTTTTCGAGATGATCGGCGAGCGGTCGCCGGTCATGTCGACGATCCCGCCCCACCAGCGCAGCATCTTCAGCCGCGAGATGATCGGGAAGGTCTCGACTAGCGCCCGGACGGTTTCTTCCACGTGGTGGAAAGAGCCCCGCTGGGTGTAGTTGTTGTAGCCGTCGGCCCCGCCCCCGATCACCATCTCGCCCTTGTCGGACTGGCTCATATAGCCGTGGACGGTGTTCGCCATGACGACCACGTCCATACACGGCTTGATCGGTTCCGAGACCAGCGCCTGGAGCGCCACGCTCTCAATGGGCAACCGGAAGCCCGCCATCTCAGCCACCACGCCCGAG
>JBCCKB010000227.1:0-6092 GCA_039027595.1 Pseudomonadota bacterium
CGAAACGGTCGTGGGTGACCGTCATGCGGTTTGTCGACACGTGGAGGGCGAGAGCTTTACGGTCGAGGGAGAGGCATTGGTCTTCGAGGCGGGCACCCGCATCTCGATGTATGCGCTTGCCGCGCTTTTGCCGCTTCTCCCTGCCAAGCAACGGCCGACCGAAACCGGTGACTGGATGAGCACCGATGCCGAGGTGGCCTGTCCGGATCCCCATTGCGGGGGCCGGTTCCGCATCACACGGCTTGGCAAACGCATATTCGACACCGAAGGCACAAGCGGTCTGCCGGAGCGCCGAGGGACACCCTACTGGCAACGTCCGGGAGAACCCTGATGGCGAACGTGGAGACCACCTTTCTGGCCACCGACCATGAGATTTCGCGCGTCATCAAAGGGGGATGGCAACTTGCTGGGGATCATGGAAGCGTGGACCGCGCGGAGGCCATTCGTGACATGGAGGCATTTCTCGACGCGGGCATCACGACGTTCGACTGCGCGGACATATACACGGGCGTCGAAGACATGATCGGGACATTCATCTCGGAGATCCGAACGCGCCGGGGTGCCGCGGTTGCAAACCGCATCCGCGTGCACACCAAGCTTGTCCCCGACCTGACCCGGCTCCATGATCTCCGCCCCGGCGAGGTCACGGCGATTGTCGAGCGATCGCTCAGGCGGCTTTCGCTCGAGCAGCTTGATCTTGTGCAGTTCTACTGGTGGGACCTTCAGCTGGGTAGCGCGGTTGATGCGCTCGGAGTTCTCTTGGACCTTCGCGACGCGGGAAAGATCAGACACCTTGCGGTCACGAACTGGGATAGGGGCGAGATCGAACCGTTTCTCGCAGCCGGTTTTGATCTCGTTTCGAACCAGGTCCAATATTCGTTACTTGACCGGCGACCGGCGGGCAGTTTCGCGGCCTGGAGCGCGCAGGAAGGGATGTCGCTTCTGTGCTACGGCACGCTCGCGGGCGGCTTTCTCACAGAGGCTTGGCTTGGGGCGCCGGACCCTGGTTTTGAATTCGCCAACCGATCCTTGGTGAAGTATCGCCTGATCATCGACGAATTTGGTCCTTGGGAGCGGTTCCAAGAGCTCTTGAGCACGCTGAAATCCATCGGTGATCAACACGGGGTCTCTCTCTCCGCGGTGGCGACACGTTGGGTGTTGGATCAGCCCGGCGTGGCGGCGGCGATCGTGGGCGCCCGCTACGCCCGTCATTTACCAAAGACCCTGGAGGTCTTTGCCATGTCGCTTACCGAGGATGACCACGACGCCCTGAGCCGCGTCCTCGAGCGGTCGGTTGGACCCCAGGGCGGCGTTTTCGCGCTCGAGCGCGATCGCGAGGGCCGCCATGGGCGGATCATGAAGTACAACCTGAACAACAGACCTGGCGACGGGGTTCACGCTTTGGGCGCAAAAGGGTGAGCGCGCCTGGTCTGTCGATGCGGGGGCTCACATGCGACTTTGGACCATTCCGCGCCGTTGATGACGTGACGCTTGACATAAAGACGGGTAGCATCACCGGCCTCATCGGGCCGAATGGGGCTGGAAAATCAACCCTTTTCAATGCGTTGACGGGTGTGTTGGCGCCCACGTCCGGCAGTGTTCACTTTCGCGGCCGCGACATTACCCGCAATACGCCCGACCAGCGTTTCGCCCAGGGGCTTGTCCGGACGTTTCAGATTCCGCGGCCATTCCCGAGGATGAGCGTTCTTGAGAATGTGATGCTCGCGCCCTTGGCCCAGCTCGGTGAGCGGCTTTGGGGGCCGGTGCTGAGCCCGCGCGCGGTGCGCCAGCAAGAGGCGGAGATCCGCGACCGGGCACTTGGCGTTCTGGAGTTTACAAATCTCCGGGTCCTCGCCGACCAAGCGGCGGGCGAGATTTCGGGCGGCCAACGAAAGCTGCTCGAGCTCGCCCGGGTTCTGATGGCCGACCCGAGTGTCATTCTGCTCGATGAGCCGGCCGCGGGGGTGAACCCGAGCCTGACCGCCGTTCTTTTGGAGAAGATCCAAGACCTGAACCGGCAAGGGAAGACTTTTCTGATTATCGAGCATGACATGGATTTCGTCATGCGACATTGCGAGCCCGTGGTCGCGCTCGCCCAGGGTCGGGTTGTCTTTGAAGGAACGGCGGCCGCGGCACAGGCCGATCCCCACCTTCTGGAGGCATATCTGGGCGGCATGGCCCATGGCTGATGAGGGGCTCGTCGTCGAAGGCATAGAGGCGGCCTACACGAAGGGCATGCCGATCCTGAGCGATGTCTCCATGCGGGCGCAGGAAGGATCGGTCACCGCTATCATTGGGCCAAATGGAGCAGGCAAGTCGACCCTTATAAAGGCGATTGCCGGTCTTGTACGCGTGAGCAACGGGACCGTCATGCTCCGGGGTCGAGACATCACCAATCCGCGGCCCGATGCCCTGAAGTCCCTTGGCCTGGCCTATGTGCCGCAATCCGATAACGTCTTTCGCAGTCTCACGGTGGCGGAAAACATCGCGCTGTCGCTGCGTCACGCGGGTTCGGCGGCAGACGGGCGCCGGGCCGAGCTTTTCGCGCGGTTCCCGGATCTCGCCACCAAGACGGACGACCGTGCCGCCGGGCTCTCGGGGGGGCAAAGGCAGTTTCTCGCCCTGGCAATGGCGCTTGCCGCGCAGCCGAATGTTCTTTTGCTCGACGAGCCATCTGCAGGGCTCTCGCCAATGGCCGCCGAGGATGTTCTCGCTCAGGTCCGCAGCCTTGCCGACGGGGGTGTCACGGTTTTGCTTGTGGAACAAAACGTTCGCCAGGCTCTTTCAATGGCGGACCATTGCTACATCGTTGCCGATGGAAAGAACCAGATCGACGGACCGGCACGGCGTCTTTCGTCCGACCCGATCGTCGGCGAGATCTATTTGGGCGGCAAGCGCATGCGTGCGTCGTGATCCAGGGGGTTCTCGACGGCGTTCTTGTGGGCGCCATCTTGTCGTTGGGCGCAATCGGGCTGACCATGGCGATGCACATGTTGCGCTTCGCCAACTTCTCCCATGCCGAATTGTTGTCGATCGGGGCCTATTCGGCACTCGTCTTTGATGGGCTTTTCGAGGCGCTGGTGCCGCCCATGGCCGCCGCGATCGGGCCTTTGAGCCTCACATGGGCTTTGTCGGCCGCGATCCTTGTTTCGATGGGCGCAACGGCGGCCTCCGCCATATTGGTGGATCGTCTGGTGTTCCGGCGCGTGCGCGCGCTGGGCGGGGAACTGTCGATGGTGTTCGCCTCGTTCGGTGTGGCGCTGGTTCTGCGCAACGTCATCAGCCTAAGTTTCGGGCTCAAGACCCAGCTCTACTCTCAGGACATCGTTTTTGCGGTGATCCTGAGCCAGGATCCGCTCCTGCTCGTGAAACCCGACCAGATTTTTGCGTTGATCGCGGCATTGGCGATCATGTTTGCCCTTCACGTGGTTTTGTCGCGCACCACGCTTGGCTACGCACTAAGGGCGGCGGCTGAAAACCCGACGCTTGCCCAGGTCAATGGGATCAATCTCGGGCGCATGATTACCCTGATATGGGTGATTGGCGGCGGGCTCGCTGCTTTCGCGGGTGTCGCCTACGGCCTGACGAACCAGATTAGCCCGGTGATTGGACGAGACCTCGTTCTGCCGATTTTTGCCGCCACCATCGTGGGTGGAATTGGAAGTGTTTACGGCGCGGTATTGGGCGGGTTTATCGTGGGAATTGCCGCAAACCTCGCCCTTGTGGTCCTTCCATCAGGCTACAGCCCGGCGGTGCCGTTTCTCATTATCATCCTCGTACTTCTGATCCGCCCGAACGGGCTGTTCGGCGAGGCGCGGGCGTGATTGGTGTCGTGTCATATCTGGTGTTTTTCGCCACCGTGGCGGCGATTCTGGCGATCGCGGTTCTTGGCCTCAATCTCCAGTGGGGCAATACAGGGCTCTTCAATGGCGGCGTCGTGGCGTTCTTTGGAGCGGGTGGCTACGGCACACTGATCCTGGGCGGCACCGCCCAGCCCGATCATCTGGGCGGCTTTGGGGCGCCCTTTGCTTTGGCGCTCGCCGGGGGGTGCATCGTCGCGGGTGTGCTTGCGTGGATTGTGGGGGTCCTGACCCTCAAGCTCCGCCACGACTACCTGGCGATCGCCACGTTTGGGGTCGCGGTGGCCTTTGAAAGTGTCATGCGCAATGCCGAATGGCTGGCGGGCGGGGCCAAGGGCGTGCGGGGCTTTGAGCGGCCTCTGCGTGCGGCGCTCGGCGACGGGTTCACCTACAACCTTCTTTTTTTGGGTCTGGTCCTGGTCTTGGGTCTGGCCGTCTATCTGTTCCTCGAACGGCTAATTCGGTCACCCTTCGGACGTCTTCTGCGGGCGATCCGCGAGGACGAGATTGCGGCGCGGTCACTGGGCAAGGCCCCGGACCGCGTCAGATTGACTGCTTTTGTCGCAGGCTCGGTGATCATGGGGCTGTCGGGTGGACTCTATGCCAGCTTCTACGCTTTCATGAGCCCCCAGGACGTGCTGCCGATCCTCACGTTCCAGATCTGGGCGATGCTGATCGTCGGCGGCGCAGGCAACAATGGGGGAGCAATCCTGGGCGCGTTTCTAATTTGGGGCGGATGGACCGCGAGCGGGTGGGCGTTGTCACGCTTCGCGCCGATCGAAGCCCAGCTCTACACCGGCACTGTTCAGTTCATCCTCATAGGGCTTCTCATCGTGGGTATGCTGATGTGGCGTCCCCAGGGGCTTTTGCCCGAGCGTCTCGTGGTGTCGCAAACCGGAAAGATCAACGAAGAAAACCTTGGGAGAAAGTGATGAAGACGGATTCTTTGAAACGCAATCTTCTTGCTGTTGGCCTTGCCTTGGGGGTGGCGTCCCTGAGCGGCGCGGCCATGGCGCAGGACTGCACGACCAAAATCGGTGCCGTTCTCCCAACCTCCGTGGACTGGGGACGGCCAATTGCTGAAACCGCGCAGTTCGCGGTGGACCAAGTGAATGAGGCGGGCGGCGCCGCGGGCTGTCAGATCGAGATGGTCCTGCGCGACACGCAGACTGATCCCAAGGTTGGCGTCGATGCCGCAAAGGCGCTTGTCGATCTAGACGGGGTCCAGGTGTTGATCGGCGCGGTCTCTTCAGGGGTCTCGATGCCGATCCTGACCTCGGTCACTGCCCCGGCAGGCGTAATGCAGATGAGCTGCTGTTCGTCCTCGACCGCATTTACTGCACTTGCCGAAGAGGGCAAGACCGAGGGCTTGTGGTTCCGGACCTTCGCCACCTCGGGCGTCCAGGCGGCCGTTGGCGCGATGGTGGCCCGCGATGCCGGGGTGGGCTCCATTGCGATCCTCTATAAGAATGATGATTGGGGCCAGGATATCGGCAAGCTGATCGAGGAGGATTTCACGGCGCTCGGGATTGACGTGACTGCATCCGTTGCGATCACCGATGGGCAACCCTCATACCGCGCCGAAGTGACCGAAGCGCTTAAGGGGCAACCGGAGGCGCTTTATCTCGCGCTCTACCCCAAAGAGGGGATCGCGGCGGTCAGGGAATGGATCTCGCTTGGCGGCACCCAGAAAATGATCGTCGCCAATTCGCTGAAGTCCGAGGAATTCCGTGATGCCGTCGGCGCGCAGTATCTGGGAGACACGCTTGGCACCGATACCGCTTCGCCGCGCGTGGCCTCCGCGGACGCCTTCGTGGACCGCTATACCGAGCGCTTCGACGGGCCGCCTGCGGGCCCCGGTCTTGCCAATAGCTATGACGCCACGATGATTGCGCTTTTGGCGATGGAAGCTGCGGGCGAGGGTGCGACGGGGGCTGATATTGCCGCCGCCGTTCCACGGGTAACGGACCCCGATGGCACGCCCGTGACAGCTGATGCTGCGGGCTTTGCCGCCGCCAAGGAGGCCCTCGCGTCGGGCGGCAACGTCCTCTACCAGGGCGCCACGGGAAACGTTCGTTTCGACGGCAACGGGGATGTTTCCGCTCCGGCGGTCGTTTGGAGCTTCGCGGAGGACGGGATCGCCGAGGAGCAATATGTCACGCTTGAGGAGGTCGACGCGTTCATGGCGTCGGTCAAGTAAAACCTCTGGTCTTGCGACCCCCACACCGGGCG
>JBCCKB010000228.1:0-6056 GCA_039027595.1 Pseudomonadota bacterium
TCAACCTTGATCTCGAAGACAGCGTCTCGCCAGACGACAAAGCTGACGCGCGCCGCAACATCGCCGAGGCGATCGGTGACATCGACTGGGGCAAAAAGCACCTTACGGTCCGGATCAACGGCCTCGACACGCCGTATTGGCACCGCGACATCCTCGAGGTGGTGGGCACCGCCTCGAACAGGCTGGATCAACTCATGGTTCCCAAAGTCGGCAACGCTGCCGATCTTTATGCCGTCGACGCCCTTCTGACTGCGGTCGAGACGGAAACCGGTCGCGCGAGCCCCATCAGTCTCGAGGTCATTATCGAGACCGCTGCGGGGCTTGCCCATGTCGAGGAGATCGCCGCTGCCTCTCCCCGACTTCAAGCCATGAGCCTCGGCGCCGCGGACTTCGCGGCCTCGATGGGCATGCAAACCACGGGGATCGGTGGCACCCAGGAGAACTACTACATGCTGCATGGGGGCGAGAAACACTGGTCCGACCCCTGGCACTGGGCCCAAACGGCGATCGTCGCCGCCTGCCGTACCCACGGCGTTCTGCCCGTCGACGGACCATTTGGCGATTTCTCCGATGACGACGGCTTCCGGGCACAAGCTCTCCGCTCGGCCACCCTGGGCATGGTTGGAAAATGGGCGATCCACCCCAAGCAGGTGGCGCTCGCAAACGAGGTCTTCACCCCTACGATGGAAGCCGTGACGGAGGCCCGCGAAATCCTTGCGGCGATGGAAGAGGCCAAGGCGGCAGGCCAGGGCGCGGCCGTCTACAAGGGACGCTTGGTCGACCTGGCCTCCATCCGCCAAGCCGAGGTGATTGTCCGCCAGGCCGAGATCATCGCGGGTTGAGCCGGCTAAGTGGGTGCAAATCCCTGGCAAGCCCTAGGTGCCCGAGGCGGATCGCAATGGGACGCAGATGTGGGTCAAGAGCTCTTCGGGGGGCGTATCAAGCGGAGAATTCAGGTAGAGGTCGAAACTCGGCCCGTCCGCCATCTCGCGCCCCGAGACGGGTAACCAGCTACCGAAAAGGGATGCATAGGCGGCACCGAGCCCTGTGTACGGCCCCTTGTAGCGCATCACTGCATGGGGACCGCCCGGCAGCATCAGCGCTTCGAGGGGCACGGGGATCGCCGCATCCTCGGGAAGAATAAGCCCCGCATGCGAGCGCAAGTCGGCTTCAGCGACAACGTCCGGGTCGTCGTGGTAAACTCCAACAATCCCAAGGGAAATCGGCCAAAGCGCCCGCTCGGTCGCGACCGCGGTCAAGCGTTCGAACGCGTCCCTGATCTCCGGATAGGCGCCCCGGTGCGCGACTGCGGCCACATGACGGGCGGGGTGATCTTCAATCTCAACCGGACACATCTTTCTGCCTCCCGCGTCCCAGGATATCTCCGGGGGCGACGTGACGCCCAACCACCCCGTTAAGACCGATCATAGCAGACCCAGGCAGGTGCAGGGCAGTGGTTTCGCCTGAAGGCGTCTGGCAGGGCTACACCACCGATCTTCACGTCAAGAGCCCGCGCGCGCCAGCCCGGGCGATACGGCACGGATCGCGCGCAACGGGGATACCGCGGGATGCCAGCGCGCGTCCTGTTCCGTGCGCCCAGCGACGCGGACAACCCATCGGCGTACACTCCCCGCGCCATCCGACCGTTTCGCCGATTATGCCCACGCGTGGGGATCGACATAGGGGGCAGGTCTTAAGCCGCGCAGGCCATCAAGGCGCGATGGTGTTCGATTGCATGGGCCACGTCCTCGTGCCAGGTGAGCCGGCCACCCTCGAGGACCATACCCGAGGTGCAGAGGCGGGAAAGCTGGTGGATCGAGTGAGACACAACAACGGCGCCAGCATCGGCGAGCCGCGCGGCCAAAAGCGCGTCCGAGGCCTCTCGGAACGCCAGGTCGCCCACCGCCGTGATTTCGTCCACAAGGTAGATATCAAAGGGCATGCCCATGGAGAGCCCGAAGGCCACCCGGGCACGCATTCCGGAGGAGTAGGTTTTTACCGGACGGTGGAAGTGCGGCCCGATATTCGCAAATCGCGCCACAAAGTCGAGTAGCGCGGATGCATCTGCGCCATAGGCCCGGGCTGCAAAGCGAACATTCTCCGCGCCTGTGAGATCCGGATGAAAGCCGCCGGCAAATCCCACGGGCCAGGAGACCCGGCCGGCGCACCGGACCTCGCCCGCGTCGGGTCTCGAGACGCCCGCGATCACCCGAAGAAGCGTGGATTTGCCCGCGCCGTTGCGGCCCAAGAGCGCCACCGAGCGTCCGGAGGGGATCACCAGCGAGATATCCTGGGCGACGACCGTGGTCCCGCCTGGACGCCGGTAGCTTTTGGACATCCGCTCAAACACAATCACTGCGCGACCTCAGGAGCGTTCGCGCAGGCTGGCGAGGGTCAGGGCCAGAATAGCCCATACGAGCGTCAGAAAGAGCGCGCCGATCCCGAGGATCTCAAGCGGGTCGGGGGCGGTCGCGCGTTCCGCGCGGGTCGGGCGGATGTGGGCAGCCAGATAGCGGGTCTGACGCCGCGCTTCGGCCAAGGCCTGATCATAGGCGGTGCGCGCCGCCAGAAAGCTCTGTTCGGCGAACTCCACATCGATTTGCAACCGTTCGTACTCGGCCACCACCGTGGCGTAATCCGCGCCGACAGCCCTTGCGCTCCCCGCGCCAAGCTTGCCCCGTTCTTCGGCGATGCGGCTTTCGATCACCGAGATCCGCTGCTCTGCTTGGGCAATCCTGGGGTCTGTTTCACGGGTTTGGGTCCGTAAGAGATCAATTCTGATCAGTTCGTTGGCAAGCTCTTCCTGGAGCCGCGTCAAGAGCCCCATCTGGCCGCTCACATCCGCCCCTGGATCGACGATCTGGGTCCGTGCCCGGTAGTCGGTGAGCGCGCTGCGCGCGGTCCGCACCCGCGCTTCGGCCTCCCCGAGGACCGTGTGCGCTTCAACGAGCATGTCGTCCCGTGCGATCGCCGAAAGCGTGTTGATCAATGCGCTCGAGGCATCAAACGCGGCTGCCGCGATCGCCTGCGCCTCGTCGGCGCTGAATGCCCGTGCCCTAAGCGTGAGAATGCCCGTTCCGCTGTCATACGAGACCCGGACCATGCGCTGCCAGTAGCGCAAGAGGTCTTCCACCGTGCCGCTTGGATGAAACGCAAAAACCGGATCATCGACCACCGGACGCGACCAAAGCGCGCGCAGATCAAGGGAGGTATCAATGGCGGCGACGAGTTCTTGGCTCGTGAGAAACTCGTATAGAATGTCGGCGTCAGAGGACCCCGACGCCGATAGGCCCGAGAAGCCGCCGAACAGATCGATTGGACCGGGCGCTTCCTCGCGGCGAACCGAAAACCCGACCGATGACTCGAATTGAGGCGCCGCCCGGGTGACAAGATAAAAGCCCGCGGCCAAAAGCGGCAGGACCACCAGGATCACAAAGCTCAGGAACGGTCCCCTACGTCGCGGCGCCTTGGGCACCGGCGCCGGGAGCTCACGGAATATATCCGGGACATGTGGCTGTTGGATCCGTGCGGGCGCGTTCACTCAGGTCAGCCTCGATAAACCAAAATTAACCTTGCGGGCCCTACCGTTCTAGCCTGACAGCATTAAGAAATTCCCAGCGACAATGATGCTTCCCAAAGCTCAACTGCCGACCCCGTCCGCGCATCGCGCGATCTTGGCTCTCATGCTTCGAGAAATGGCGGCGACCTATGGGCGCTCCCCGGGCGGCTGGATTTGGGCGGTGGCAGAACCCATCGCCGCCGTCGCGCTTCTCGCATTTGTCTTCCAATTGGCCTTCGATGCGCCGCCATTGGGACAGAGTTTCGTTCTGTTCTACGCGACCGGGTATCTGCCGTTCATGCTGTTCACGGATGTCTCGCTGAAGACCGCCAACGCGTTGCGCTTCTCCCGCCAGCTTCTGGGCTATCCCGCGATTACGCCGCTTGACGCGCTGATCGCGCGCTTCGTCCTCAATCTCATGACCCAGATTATTGTCATTGTGCTGGTTGTTTTGGGAGTTGAAATCATCTTTGACACGGGCGCACTTTACGCGGGACCGGTGCTCTTGGCAGCCCTTGGACTGGCCGCCCTCTTGGCCGCCGGTGTCGGCTGCCTAAACTGCGCTTTGTTTCACAGATTTCCGGTATGGGAACGGCTTTGGCAGATCATCACGCGTCCCCTTTTTCTCGTCTCGGGCATCTTCTTTCTGATCGAGGACGTGCCCCAGGAATACCGGGACATCGCCCTTCACAACCCGCTTTTGCACCTCACCGCCCTCGTGCGACGGGGCGTATACGCACCCTATGACGCCGACCTTGCCAACCCGGTCTTTGTGGCGGGTGTCGGCTTGTCATGCCTGGTCCTCGGCCTTCTCGCCCTGAGACTTTCCGGAAAGGAGCCCGTCTATGCCTGAGCCCCTCATCGACCGTCTGTTCATCGGCGCGGGCGCAATGAAGGCGGGAACCACGTGGCTTTACTCGGTTCTCGACAGCCACCCCGAGATCTACTTCACGTTCGAGAAGGAGATCCACTACTTCTATGCGGTCCATGTGCGCCCGGACGTGTTGAGCGATGCAAAGCGGCTCGAAAACGTGCGGCGCAGGCACCTTGGGATCGATCCGGAAAGGAACAGGGCGGCCGCGGTGCGAAACCGGCTGCGCTGGGCGGCGAATTACCTGGATGGGCCCGTGGACGACCATTGGTACAGGGGGCTGTTCGCGCTTCGCAATGGACAGCGTTGGGCCGCGGATTTCTCAAATCTCTACGCTCTTTTGCCTCCTGACGCCTGGGCCCGTGTCGCGGGACGCGTGGGCGACCTTCGCGTGCTCTACACCATGCGCGAGCCCGTGGCGCGGCTTTGGAGCCACCTGAAATTTCACCTCAAGGTCGCCGGCGAGACCGAGGCCCTCGCGACCTGGAGCCCGGACCGGCTGGAACGCTATGTGCGCCAGGATTTCATTTGGGACAACACGGAATACGGCGCCGCGATCCGGCGCATGCGCGAGGGCCTGGGCGAGCGGTCGCTCCATGTGGAGTTCCACGAGGCCGTGCACGCCAATCCCCGCGCCGCCTTGGCCGGGATTGAGCGGTTCTTGGGCATCCCCCCCCATGCCTACCCCGACGGCCTGCTGGCGCGGCGGATCAATGCCACCGACCCGAGCCCGGTGCCCGCGTGGTTTTGCGACCGCTTTGCCGAGGACGCCGCGCGGATCGCGGAGGATGTCAGGGCGGAAGGTTTTGCCCCCCCTGTCACTTGGCCACTCGCGGCCACACGGCGCCTGCCGGAAGCATCCTGAGGCGGGAAGCTGCGCCCGTCCGAAGAGCGGAGGCCGGCATCAATCCATCGGAGCGCCGTTCCGGCGCGTTATTTCTGGCTCTCCAGGCCTTCGGCCTTCCGCGCGAGCGGCGCGCTTGTCAGCCGCGAAGCCCATGTGGCACGCGCAGGCCCCGTTGCCATGCCCCAGGCAGCCAGATCGGTTGGTTTGCTGACGCTTGGGTCTTGCCCCAAAGATGAACACGGCACGGAAGACCGGGTCCACGGTCCCGCGAACCTCAAGATACCGGTGGCGAATTCAAGAAGTGGAGAAGGCGCACAGCGACGGCGAACCGGTGCAGACGTGGCGCCCCACGTCGACGAGGGCTTCTGCCCTTCGCAGCCCCGCCCGGCATGGCTTGGTGCTTACGCCCGGCCGATTGGGGAGAGTGGCCGGGCAGACGCCGCGACCTACCGGCGGGACCTGGCCCTCGCGCGCCTTTCCCTTCATTCTGACACTAGGCCGCGCCCGCCTGGGGCAGACTTCGGAGCAGAAGCGGGCGAACGAGCCCCAGAAACTCCGCCGCCTGCGCCTCCCAGCCGCGAACCGAGTGGGGCAGCGTCCCACGATCGGGACGCGCGCATTCTGCCCGCACGGCCTGTCGGACCTGCTCAACACCAGCGCCGATCGGCAGTGTCCGAACGGCATCCCAGGCCCCATGCTCCGTGGCCCCGCCTGCCTCGCTCTGGATCACCCGAATTCCGCGCGCGAGCGCCTCGCGCAGGGTAAGACCGAACGTCTCA
>JBCCKB010000229.1:0-6009 GCA_039027595.1 Pseudomonadota bacterium
CAGCGGGAGGCGGTGGTGGACGTGCCGTTGACGCCGTTGCGCCGGGGAACCGCCCGTGTTGATCGGCTTTGGCTCCGCTGGCGCGGGCCGCTCGGCCTCGCCTGGAGCGGTCGGGTGGAAGAGCTCGACCTCTCCATACCCGCCATTCCCGACATCCGCGGCGTTCGCCGGGCCGCCCTGGCGCTGGAGCGGCGGTCCGCATTGTTCGGCCTCAAACCGCAGACCACCGGCGGCGACGGCGCGGAGTTCGACGCGCTGCGGGACTACAGCCCGGGGATGGACCGGCGCGCGGTGGATTGGAAGCGAACGGCGAAGCACCGAAAATTGCTGGTCAAAGAGTTCCAGGCCGAGCGTAAGGGCACGCACCAAACTGGGTCGTGGAGGCGGGCGGATCCTCCGGAGCGGTTCAACTGGAGGTCTCTGGCTTTCCTGTATTCAATGGCATCGCCTCTTCAAAGTCGGGTCTCCGTCTTGGTGCGGGCGCAGGCGTTGCCCGTGTTGGAAGCATCGAGGTGCACAAAGCGTCCGGTGCCAGCGCGACAGCGGCGCTTTCGGCGACGGCCGGAGCGGCGGCCAAGCTTGGCGATGTGATTGGAAGCACGGATACGGATACCACCGGTGGCGGGACGGTGACCCGCGTGCCTTAGCGTCCGCGATGGTCGCAGATCCCATGTTGGAGAACCTTGGTGCAAGGGGCTAGGATGTGGCGAACCTAGTTGGACCAAGTAAGCATGCCGGAAATCCGCCGCCGCTCCTTCATACAGATCCTTCTGGGCAGCGCGGTCTGTTTCTTGCCCGCGTTGCCTCATCTACGCGACCGTGAAGATCGCGGGACCATCCGCGAGCCAACGACATCGCGAGAAGACTTCGGTCGCCTCCGCTCGACGACGGTGGTCAATGCGGCCAGCATGACGCTGTAATGGCAAAGGAAGTAAGGTTTCGACGCGGCTCGACCCAAGAGCACCGGGGGTTCACCGGCGCGCTCGCAGAGGTAACGGTTGATACGTCGACCCGCGAAATCGTTGTCCACGATGGTGAAACCGCCGGCGGTCACCGGCAAGCGCGCAAACCCTTCGACACTGTCTCCGCGCTTCTCAAGAGCCGCGAGGGTCCAAGAGGCGCCGAGGAGACCTGGGCCGCCGGGGGGTTCACCTACCGCGAAGCAAGGCAAGGCGCGTTGGACCATGACCTTCAGACCGCAGGTGGTGCGAAACTCTATCTTGCGGGCGACACCGCCGATGTCACGGCATTGGGAGCGCCCGATGTGGCGGATCCCGCAGGGCGCGGAGTATATGCGCCAGCCCTTGTAACCTCACTGGCGGAAAGACGCCTTCGGGGCGTCCGTCTCCGTGAGATCCTTGGGGTCAATTACGATCCCGGTCAGGACGCCGCTGGGACGATAAACGCGTTCCTGCCCGAACTCGCGGGCGCCGGGATCGTCATCACCGACCCCGAAAATCTCGAACTGCTCTGCACCCGGCCGATCCGCATCGTAAGTGGGCTCCGGTTGGCGCTCGGCCCCAGCACCACCTTCCGTCGAGGCTTTGCCGCTGATGGTGACAACAACGCGCTATTTTCGCGCGCGGACTGGTCCGTAAATACAGACGATTTTGAACTCTCTGGGGGCGTGCTGACCACGGTCGACCGCGCCCAGAGCGGCAAGCTGATGTCGATCTACGGGAATGGGTGGCGGATCCGAGCTACGCGATTCCTGGAGTTTTATGGCGGCCAGGCTCTGGTCCACGGCGGAGACAATAATCTGATCGAGGGCGCAACATTCCGGTCGGACACGCAAGAGCCTGGCACAGGGTCGTGTCGGATGGTGGGTGGGCGAGGCTTTCGCGGTATCGGACTCCAAGCACAAGGCGGCGACGACCTCTTTCAGTTCGTACCCATCACACATCGCCGGAACGCGCGCTTCAACCTCTCGATCTCTGACAGCGCCTATATCGGCTGCCACGGGCAAAGCGCGGCGGCCCGGGTGCTAGTTGCGTTGATCGCAGGTCCCCAGGACGAACATGCCATGACTGCGACAATCCGGAATGTCTCCTTCATCGGATGCTCCGGCACGGGCGGTAATCGGTGCCTCACGATAGAAAACACCGAAGGCAATGGTCGCGTCCCACGCCAGATAGACAATGTGCTGGTCGAAGGCTGCGCGCTTGATGGGTCGCACCAGAACGGTCTCACGCGCCAGGACGTGAGCATTACCGCCAGTTTCACCGATGCGATCGGTGATGTCGCGTTAGTCAATTCCCAGATTCGGGGAACCCAGCGCCCATACGCCATTACCGTCGCCTCGGACGGGGCGCGGGTCACGCTGGATAACGTCTCAGCGGAGGCCGAGACATCGGCGCTCTGGATCGATTCCGCCGCCACTGTTGTTCTCAAGGGGGGGCGCTACCGTGTGGCGGACGCGGGCGGAGGGCATAAGCCCGGACATGTCGTTGAGTTGGCGCGAGACGCGGGCCGGGCGCGCCTTCACATTGAGGGGTTTCCGGTGTTTGAGGGCGTGGCCCAAGACCGCGCGGCGATCCGGCTTTCTTCGCCAGCGGCGCAAGCAACGATCGGAGACATCGAAGCCTATTCCCGAACCGGTGCGACAGGCACCGCGGGCGTGTCACATGCGCGTGGTACGTCCGTCCGGTTGGGCGAAACGGCGGGCGATCTTCAGCATGCGGAGCAAGGGCTCGGCAAGGTCCGCCGCTAGAGCGCTCCCGCAGATTGTTCTGCGCTCAAGGGATCCTGCAAGAGAATTTCGATCACGTCGCCAGGCATGAGCTGCTCGCCGGGAGATACGATCCGAGGCTCCGTGCCTCCCCCGGGAAAGCTCCGGACGAGGAATTCATCCGCCGTGTCCTCTGTCACCTGGCCAAACAGGCGCATGTTTCGGTCAAGCGTCGTGACCCGGCCTTCCAGGCGCGCCAGCTCAAAAAGTTCTTCCTCGATCGCATCTATGATTTCCACCCGCGACTCGATTTCCGTAGATGTGAGAAGGTTCTCGGTTTCCGTGATCAACTCTTTTAGGCGCAAAAGCTCATTCGCCGTGTCCAGCGACCGCGAGGAGGCCTGGAGTACGTCCTCGCGGGCGTCGTTCACCGAATCCGCCGTGCCAATGCCACGGTCGCGCAGGTCCGTTACCCGCGCCAACTCATCCTCCGTGACCTGCACGGTTTCTTCGCTGATCCGTTGCAGGTCCTCCAAGACATCGAGGCGCTCAAACATGTCGGAAAGCGTGGTTTCGAGCTGCGTCCGCTCTGCGTCGCGAAGGGCGTTCCTCGCCTGAAGCCAGGCTTGACCGACCTCAGGCATTTCGGCGGTTTCCGCCAGGATCGCCGCGTCGCTTGGTGCCTCCATGCCCGCTGCTTTGAGGGCGGTGCCTTCCAGAAGCTGCCGCAGATCCGCACGTAGCCGGGACACCCGGTCGCGCCGCGCCAGGATCTGGGCCGCTGCGTCATCCCGGCGAGTGCGGAAATCCAGCAGCCTGATCTCGTCGACATCCTCGGCCGCTCCGATCCCGCCCGCGCGCGCGATTGCCTGGCGCACAGTCATGCCAGGGCGGAACACCACTTCGCCGGGGTCTGACACCGCTCCGGTGACATAGACCGGACGGTACTCTGCGACATCGATTACAAATTCCTCGAACTGGATTGTGCGCCGAATGTCCGATCCGCCCGGATCCGGCAGCCGAACCGGCTCGCGCCGGAGGATTTCCTCGACGTTCATCCGCAACTCTTCAAGCGTCTTTCCACTCGCGTTCACGCCGCCGATCAGCGGAAGAAAGACCTCGCCATCAATGCCGATGCCGACATTGCGGGTCAGTTCGGGAAACTGCAGGACAGAAAACGCAAGCGTGTCTCCTGCCGCTAAGCGATAGGTCGACTGTGCCGTGGCGATGGTCGCGGTCGACACGCTGGCGCAGGCTGCAAAGGCAAGTGCCCCCAGGATGCGAATGGTCATGAGCTGTCCCTCCTTCCAGAGTATTCTTGCCTACCGGCGCGGGGCCCCATCGCGTGACGCCCGTCTTGGATAAGCGCGCCGCGTGCGTTTTTTGTTGGCCACGCCATCACAGGCGCTCGTAAATATACATGAGGTCGTTGAAGTGACGGGCGGGAGAGAGATCCATGGTCAATGCAATCTTGTCGCCGTCCAGATCACCGATGCGCTTGATCGCCTCGATCAGGGATGCGGTGCTCGGTTCCGAATAGACGGCGCCGTTCACCCCATCGACCACCGCCTCGCTCGCCGCGCTCCACGACCCCGCAACCACGGGAACACCGCGGGAAATCGCCTCAAGCGGCACCAGTGGAAAGCCCTCGTACCAAAGGCTCGGGAACACCAGCGCTCGGGCCCTCGCAAGTTGATCCTGAACCCCGTCCGGGGAAAGCCAGCCCAACATTTCCGCCTCTGGATTGGCCTTAAGGATATTCTCGCGTTCTCGTCCATCCCCAACGAAAACCGCCTTTACGCCAAGCGCTTGGGCCGCATGAGCGAATTGCGTACAGCCTTTCTCCGGGTCAAGCCGCCCGACAAAGAGGAAGATCTCGTTTGCGGTGCTGTTGACCCTTGGTCGGTCGAATGACGGCAACGGGTTCGGCACATGATGCATGCGCGTCTCTTGCCCAAGATAGGGCGCCAAGACCCGACCCTGGAACTTCGAGGTGGTGATCACATCCTTCAGCCCGCGTGGCATTCGTCCTGGGCCGATCGTTGCGGCCTGCCGGATCACGCGCCAGGCCTTGTGGGCGAATTTGCGCGCGTCACAGTTCGTTGTCAGGCAGTCGACCCCAAGCGGTTTGCGGGTACAGATTTGGTTGGCTTGAAAGTCGTAGAACCCGCCGTTGGGGCAGGCGAGAAAATACTCGTGCATCGAATAGACCGATGCCAAGGGCCCATTGGACAGAACCGGACCAATCGCGGGTGAGAGCGCCTTGGCATAGCCGTGGCAGTGCAAAACCGTTTTCTTGGGGTCAAACCGTTCCGCCGTGTCCCGGAGCCGGCGCGCCGCCGTGCCATTCCAGATCCCCCGACGCATTGCCCGGAGCCTGTTCTCGTCGGACAGGATGTCCGACTGCTCCAGGCAAATGACCTCGATCTCCGGGCGCTTCAGGGCGTCGATCACCGGGCCGCAGGCGGCGAAGAATGTCACGCCAATGCCCCGGTCGGCCAACAGGTTTGCCGTATCAATGGCGATCTTCGGTTGGCCGCCGTTGATTAGGGCATAGTCGCCCACGACAAGAACGTGCTCGACGTCGCGGCGCTTGTCGGCGTCCTCAAGATGGCGGAACATGCTGTCATCGGACCGGGAAATATCAAGCGCGGCCATGGTTGTGACCCCGCACCGCCGAAAAGCGGCGCGCGCCGCGGGAAGCCGCACAAGCCCCTCGCGACGTCGACTGCTTCTCGTTCAATTCCACCATGCGCCCCCCAAGCCGGCGCCGCATGGTGCGGCGCGCCGCGCAATCCTGGTTACGTTCCCGACGTGATCGCCTTTACATCCGATGAACCGACATTCGACATGTAGCTCTGGCGGAGCTGCTTTCGGGTCCCGTCGAACAGTCCGTGGCGCGCCTCGGTCAGCACCACCGCGTCGACCGATACGCCAACCGTGCCGAGATCTACGAATGTCTCGGAAAGATGGCGGAAGAGCGTTTGCTTTTGGCTCGCTACGTAAAGGGTGAAGTCCGCCATCTTGCAGACCGCCCGTCCGTCGGAAACGGCAAGCATCGGCGCGGTGTCGAGGATGATCATATCGTAGTTGCGCCGCGCCTCCTCGACCAACCGGCCGAATTGCTCGGACGACAACAGATCAAGCGGGTTTCTGGGTGTGACCTCGCAATTCAGGACATCCACGCTAAGGTCATCGTTTCTTTCGACCGCGTCCTTAAGGCCGATGAAGCCCGAGAGAACTGAAATCAGCCCCGTGTTGCGCGCGGGCGCCAGCCATTTGGACAGGGTCCGCCGACGGAGGTCGGTATCGATCAAGAGGACTTGCGTGCCAGCTTCGGC
>JBCCKB010000230.1:0-5980 GCA_039027595.1 Pseudomonadota bacterium
CCTTCACCATATCCGTCGTCTAAGCGGCATCATTAGCTGCATGGGTAGACTTAGGCGTGTTGTGGCTGTGCCGGCGCTTTGTGATGAAGCCCCAAGGCGCCGGCACAGCCACACAACGCCTAAGTCTACCCATGCAGTTAATGATGCCGCTTAGAGGACGGATGTGGTGAAGGGTGAGAGGCTGGACAACGACCCAAGCGGGGCTCGTTACGGCTGCTTCCTTCCGGACCTGACCGGGTTGGCGAGGCGCCTGCCCGCGCCAACCTCTCGAGTAGATAGAATAGGCTCGGCGCTGGGTTGCTTCAAGACCCACCCAGCGCCGAAACCGATTAGTGTGAAGCCAGCGGCGGAACGTGGCGGGTAAACCACTTCTCCGCTTCCGTGGTATCATTATCGACGCGAAGCTCGGCTGCGCTGTGTGGCGCCCCGCCATGGTAGATCTCAAGCTTGTCGCCGTCGAAGCTATGGAACCGCATCGAGATTGGCTCGCCATAGGTCATCGCTTGCTCCATCAGAATTCCGACCGCGATCCGCTCGCCCATTCTCAGGGAGTCGTAGTAGTCGGAGTAGTAATGCACCCCAGCCATATTCCTCCCGATCGAAATGTTCGCAGCGACCTTGTCGAGTTCTCCCTGAAGCGTCAGATCGCCAGGAGCGTCGTGCTCTGATGGACAAAGCGTGAGGCCATCTTGGGTTGGGACCAGAACATCCATTTCAAGATTGGCCAGCGTCAGCTCCTCCCAAGGCTCATCCTTTTGATACATCTCAAAGAAGGCCTTCAGCATTGTCGTGCAGGACCCCGCCACGGTCGCATGGCCAGCCCCATAGGCGGGATGCATCGGCGAGCCCTCAGGGAATGCCATCGGCAGGAGGTAGTTTGTCCCGATCTCGATATCGTCTCCGTGATAGCTCGCACCGGTCGCACCGTTGCACCTGGCAATCTCGCCCATGATCGAGAACTCTTCCACCTCGGCCGCCAGGAGTTTTTCCAGATGCTTGCTTGCAGCACCTTGGGCGAGGCCCAGCTTGCTTCCCAGGCCATTGGCCGATAACGACGCCACCCCACCCAACGCCTCGGGGCGGGCGCGAAGATGGAAGTTGTACTTCTGACGACGCACCGCCTTCAACGAGCGGGTCGCGGTTTCGGTCACGAGATTCAGGATATGTGGCCCACCAAACGTCGCAAATGCATCGCGCGTTGTGGCAGGCTTCGAGCCCTTCGCACCGTTGGGTTCGGGCAATCCTCGGTCTTGGGCATGTTGCCGCCGCAAGAGGATCAGACAGGCATTGAGGTATGCTTGGTAGAGAGCATCGAAATGCACGTATGTCGCGAGGTCTCGCGGCGTCGTTACAAAGCGCAATGCCGTCTCAAAAACATCCTGGCCCTTGAGGTTCGCACCGTTCTGCACGTCGAGCCAGTCTTCCCAGCTCGTCATGTAGTCGACGCCTTTCTTCTGCGATTCCACTCTCTGATCAACGCGCTGGGCACCGAAGACAATCTGACCGTGCTCGGGCTTGCAGGTGCCCCTAAGGTCGGTATTCCCCTGAAGCATGAACTGAGAGATGTAGGGGCCCTTGGCTGACCCAGGCGTGGAGCCCCGAAACAGGGTTTCCCCGGATAGACCCGACGCGTGATCGCTAAACCTTGCGGCGCGCCGCCGCTCGGAGAACTCGGAGATTGGCCCTCCTCCGACATCCTCGACGGGCGCGGGCCTATCGAACCAAGGCATCGCGTTTAGCGCCGCGCAGACCTTGCCGGCATTGCCTTTTTCTTTGCGGATGTCCTCGAAGCTCATGTCACGCAGGAGAGCCATGCCGTAGACTTCGGCCATTTCTGCGGCGAGTTCGTCCGACCCAAGCCTTGGCGCGGGCGCCATCCCTACGGAGCCGGCATCCGGCCCTTGCAAGTCATAGGCATGTCCAGAGATCGGGCTTTCCCAGGCGCGTACCGAGACCGAAGAACTGAAGAAGGTCTTCAGCGAGGACGCCCCCTCTTTATAGCCGTTCGGTCGATGGGCTTCTATCGCCGATTTCGGGCCCACCGGGACATCGAACACCGTGTCAGGCTTTGCGATAGCATCCACGAAAATCTGCATCGCCACCCGCTCCGGAATGCCATAAAGGTCATGCGGCAGCCCTTTCGAGAAGTTCGTGGGCCAGGCGTTTTCGTAGGCGTCACATTCCCCGTTGTCTTCGGTGTAAACCGGACCTCGCGACGCCATAGCAGCCGCGATGCGGATGTGGACCGACTTATCGTGCCGTGCGCCTAGGTCCGGAGTGGGTCGTGGATGATTAAACGAAACGAGGGTTGCTCCCTCGGGGCCTTCCTTAGCCATATCGGTACTCCAAAATGTACGTCAAAAAAGTCATGTCGCCCCAAAAACGGGTCAATAAGGCACCCCTTATAGGCGATTCCTTCGTGTGTGCAAATCTTGAATTCGCGCTATACGAGCACGGACCGCTACGCCGGACCCCGCTCTGCCCAGCCAGCAAAGACCTTCTCGAGGGCCACGACCACGTAATAGAGAACGATCCCCAGGAACGCTAAGGCTATGAGAACAGAGAACATTAGGGGATAATCCGAGTTCGTCTTTCCGGAGTCAAAAAGCGCTCCCAATCCGCGACCGTGGGGGGAGACAATCTCCATGAGGTTGGTGCCAATAAACGCGAGCGTCACCGCCACCTTGAGCGCGCCAAAGAACTCGGGCAGCGTCTTCGGCAGCGCAATTTTCCAGAAGATCGTGGTTTGCGACGCACCAAGAGAACGCAGAATGTCACGGTATTCCGGCTCCAGGGTCGACAGCCCGATTGAGACCGACACCGCGATTGGGAAAAAGGAGATCATGAAAGCGATTAGGACCGTGTTGAAGTCATGGGCGCCCACAAACATGAGCGCGACGATCGGCACAACGGTGGCTTTGGGGATCGCATTGAAGCCAACCAAAAGAGGATATAGCGCATCGCGCATGATCCGTGAGAACCCCATAACCATGCCCAGGGCCACACCCACGACCACCGCGAGCATGAGACCCACGATTGTTCGCCAGAGCGTATCCCATCCCATGGTCAAAAAGAGCATCCAATATCGCTCGAAGGCGGGCGGCAAATCCGAGGGCGATGCCATCACGTAGTTGGGCCACCCATTGACCCAGACCAGCGCTTCCCAAAGCGCTAGAAAGACCACGACGGCGACGATCGGTATGGCAACCTTTCCGAGCATCAGATAGCCGCCTCTGTCGTTCGCCCCTGTGCGATTTCAATTTGATGACGGAGCGTTGCAAGCATGTCCGCGGCCTCAGGCGTGTAGAGGTCATCCAGCCGGCGCGGCCCATCGGAAGGAACGCGAGTACGAAACTGTGTTTTCGCGGGGCGTCCCGATAGGACGAACACCTCGTCGGCCAGAAAGATCGACTCGCGAAGATCATGAGTAATCAGGACACCGGTGAACGGTTCCTCCGACTTCACGCGGTGCATAATTTGCCAAAGATCTTCGCGGGTAAACGCGTCAAGCGCGCCGAACGGCTCATCGAGAATGAGGATATCAGGTTGGTGGATCAGAGCGCGGCAAAGTGAGGCGCGCTGCCGCATACCGCCAGACAGTTCCGAGGGGCGCTTATCCTCGAAACCTTCAAGCCCCACGAGCGCCAAGAGCTGGCGCGCGCGCTCTTGCTGTGCGCGTTTGGAGAGCTTTGTTGGTACGATCTCAAGCGGCAAGAGCACGTTGGCGAGAATCGAGCGCCATTCGAGCAGGACGGGGTTCTGAAATGCCATGCCCACATTCGAGCGCGGGCCCCTCACCTCCTCTCCCCCGATCCAGACCCGTCCGTGATCCGGCTTCATCAAACCGGCAACGAGCTTGGTTAGAGTCGACTTGCCACATCCAGACGGGCCCACCACGGCAGCAAAGCCGCCCTCCTGAACCGAAATTTCCAGTCCATCAAGCACTGGAAGCGGTCCTGCTTGAGTTCGGTAGGCGTGCCGAACGCCCTCGATGTGAATAAGCGCGTCTGCCATCTCAGTTACGCCTTTGACGTCGGGCTAAACCGGCGAGGCCCAAGCCCACGACCCCGGCAACAACGACGCCATCTGAGAACGGAAAGGCGCCGGGCCGCAGCCCGGCGCTCCCGTTATTCAAGTGCGAACCCGCCCTCGGGCAAGTAAGCATCACTGAAGTAAAGCGCCGCGTCAGTTGCGTTTTGAAACTCGTAGGTCTCCGCGATCTGCGCCAACGCTTTCTCCATACGATCCGCGTCGACCATGCCCATGCCGTTCGCGACCGTGAACTCAGTGACGACATTGGCATCAACGGCAAGCTGGAGGCGGCGCTCCTCAAGGGCCGCATCGGCCGCTGGGTTGCGCTCCACGAGACTTGCGATCGCTGCTGTCGGATCCGCAATCGCGTCCTTCCAACCAGCCGCCACCGCTTCAAGAAAGCTCTTGATCACGTCTGGATTCTCGGACGCAAACTCGGTGTTGGCGATGATGGCATTCCCATAGAGCGCAAGCCCATGGTCCGCCATCAGGATGGTGGAGATGTCGTCTTCTGGGACGCCGAGACGCACGAGGTTCAGGTATGACGAGAACGAAAAACCGGTGATCGCATCCACCTTACCCTCGGCGAGCATGGGTTCGCGTGTCGGGAACCCGACGGGCTCAACAGTTATTTTGGAGACATCGATCCCGTTGGCCGACGCAAATGCCGGAAATTGCGCCCAAGCGCCATCCGGCGGGGGTGCTCCAAGAATTTTCCCTTCAAGGTCAGCTGGGCCTTCAACGCCTTGGCTTTTCCGACCGACAACCGCGAACGGCGGCTTATCGTAGACCATCATAACCGCCGTCACCGGTGCGCCCGGGTTCTGGTCAAGAAACTTGATCAAAGAGTTGATGTCCGCGAAGCCCACGGGAAATGCCCCGGTTGCAACCTTCGGAATTGCATCAAGCGAGCCCTGACCGGCGGCAATCTCAACGTCCAGTCCAGCTTCAGCGAAATGGCCGTTATCGATGGCCGCAAAGTAGGGCGCCGAAGGTCCCTCAAACTTCCAATCGAGCGCGAACGGCAACTCGGTTTGCGCGGTAGCTGCGGCAGCGATCACCATTCCCGCCGCGGTAAACAATGCGCGGTGATACATTGGATTATGTCCTCCTGTGGTATTTTGCCGGTTCGAGCCGAACGATTTGTTTGACACGCGGGCGCGAAGGTCAAAGCGCCGCCCGCGATCTCGCGCAGGAGCCTCCACGATGGTTAGGAATTGTGCAAGCAGAGTATCTTCTGCTCGCAAAACTGGCTCCATGAAACGCTCTAGAATTTGCTTCGGCGGTCCGCGAGCATCCGGTAACCCTCGACCATGCCGCCCTGTGCCTTAGGCATCGTCTCAAGCTCAAGAACACACTGGAGTTCGGTTGCGGTGTCCCCTCGGCGTTGCAGCACCAATAACAATCCAATAGACAGAGTCTAGAGCGACCAGAACAGCGTAGTCCTGAGCGTCGGCGCGACGGTCATTCCACAATTTGGTTCGGCATTCCCCTAGTGTCGGTTCCCCCGTGGGCCTAGAAGCAGTAGCTCCTCAACCAAAACTAAGCCATGGCCCAATTTGCCGTGGCTCATTGCAGCGCTGATCCAGTCCGAGTTCGCGATATCAGCGCTTTGATGGAACCGCTCGGGGTCTCGCCAAAGTCACCAGGCGATATACTTAGGCTCAACCGGCACGCTTGAATGGCCTTTCGCTGGTGTCCGAGAAACAGACGGTTTGAATTGATCCGCCTTGGTAAATGGACTGTTTCACCAGCAGTACTTGAAATTCGCGACCATTGCGGCACGCTTTATCGGGGTGTTGCGTGCGCTGGGGCCATCGGGGGCAAGTACATGAAGGACGAATGGGGGCCGTGGATCGAGCACGACGGCCGAGGGTGCCCGCTGCCGGCCGGAACGATCGTGGAAGTTGTCTGCGAGGATAGGTTTGGTTATCGGCGACACGAAGTC
>JBCCKB010000231.1:0-5968 GCA_039027595.1 Pseudomonadota bacterium
GAGAACCGAATGAAGACGAGCAAGACCAAAGCTCGGCGAGATATCACGCCCCAGCAGCGGTCTAAGGTCGAAGAGCTTTGCAAGCCAGATACAGCGATCTGGGAGCATGTGGCCGGCTCCGCGTAGCGCGTAGACGCGGGACAGCAGTGAAGGGTATTGTCCGTGTCTCACCTGCATTCTGAAAGCGAGAGTGTGAACGAGAGACGGATACCGGAGCAGAAGACGCTGCCATTGGGCAAGAACCTCTTTTGGGGCGTGTCCGGCAATGTTGTCTTCGCGGCGACCCAGTGGCTCGTGCTTATCGCGCTCGCGCGGTTAGGCTCGCCAGAAGATGTGGGCATGCTCACGATTGTCACCGCGCTGATCACACCAATCTTCGTTTTTGGCGATCTTGCGATGAACGATGCCCATACGGTTGATGACCTCTCGGAATTCCGGCGTGCCGACTATTTCGCGCTCAGGCTCGTGGGTGCGTTATGCGCTGCCAGCGCCTCCGTCGTTGTGAGCTTTATGTGGTTCGGAGCTGAGGCGGCCCTGGTTGGTGCTGCGCTGGCGTTTATCGTGGTGAAGTTCATCGGCTCGCAGATGCAGCTTAACCACGGAATTTTCCAACGCGAGCAGCGGGTCGACCTCCTGGCGCGTTCGAACGTCACACGCGGCATCATCGGCTGCCTTGTCTTTGCACTGGTCTTTGGGGCTACGGGAGAGCTCTGGGTCGCGCTGTTGGGACAAGCGCTGGTTTGGGCCTTTGTTCTCGGCAGGCTAGACCGGTCGTTCCTTGGTCAGGTCGGCGTCAGCGATCGATTCACCTCGGTTCTGTCAACAAACCGGCGCACCCTCGGGCGCTTGCTGCTGTGGCTTCTGCCGTTGGCGCTGACCGCACTTTTGGTAAACGCAACCATCAGCGTGCCCCGCCTTGCCTTGGGCGCAACCGCCGATCTCGCCGCCGTTGGAGTGTTCGGTGCCATCGCATTCATTGACACAGGCTTTGGCGTTGCAATCAACGCGATTGGCTTTGCCTCCGCCTCCAGGCTCCGCGCTGCGATACGCCAGGGAAAGCGGCGAAAGTTTGTGGCTTTGTCCCTTGTGCTCATGGCACTTACAACGGCCATTGGCGGAACCCTGTTTTTGGTTGGTTATCTCTTCGGGGAGGAGATCCTAACCGTTCTATACGGCGCCGAGTACGTGGACATGGCGGTGTTCGTCGTCATCATCGCGTCGACCGCGCTGCGCTCTGTCTTCGCGCCCCTGCAGGTGGCGCTCACGGCAGGCCACGTCCTCTGGCGGCGTTTCTTCATTAATGTTGCGGCCTTCACCGCCACATTTGCCGCCGCTTTGTTGCTGGTACCAGAGCAGGGCGCCTTTGGCGCGGCCGTCGCGTTTATGGTCGGGATCATCACACGCTGCGTTTTGCTCGTCGTGTTCTTTGTTCGGCTTGTCTGGACCATGCAGACCGCAGGCGGCGCGGATCATCAACTAAGCGGATCCTGATGCCGAAAAAGCCACCTGGCGGGTAAAGGCGGAAGTTGCAAGCGGCGATGATCATGGCAGTCACCGGCCGCGATGACCCTGTGGCCACCACATCACGGGAGGGCTCGGCCCGAGCCTATTGCCAGCTTAGCACGGGCGTCTGTCCTCGACCGGTGCGCATGGCCTGTACCCTGCTCTTGCGCGCGGAGCCCATGACCACCCAGAACAGTGCAAGGTAAAGGGGTACTGCGTAAAGGACGTAGAACTGGAGAAAGCCAGTACTTACCCCGCCCTCGAAGAGGAAGAACGCGAGGCCGGGTCCGATCGCCGCGTGCCAAGGGTTGGTCCTGACCTTGTCAAAAGCCATGTCATAGGCGCGTAGGAACAGTCCCGCCAACCCACCGCCAAGCACGATACCGATTGGTCCGAAGTTCACATACCACGAGCCCGCTGTGGTCACCGGCCACCCATTAATTGTCCATGGCTCATAGATCTGGCGAAACCAAGGGCCGATGTGAAAGCTCTCTTTTGCGGGAAGTATCGAACGCGGCACCCAAGACAGGAGCCCATTGATAAAGTCCTGGCCGGCGCGGAAGTCGAAAAGGCTCCCAGTATCGCGCAGGGCCAGCATGAATGCATCGAATTCGGCGAAGTGCAGCGACAAAGATATGGTCAACCAGAACCCTTCGAGTACCGAGACATCCTTACCCGCGACTTCCGAAAGCAAGTCAAATCGGAGGAGTTTCAGGCCCTGAAGAACGGTTGCAAAGAAGAGGCCGAGCGCAAGAACCTCCCAGAGCCGGAAGCGGCGCAGGTAGAAGTGAACCGTCGTGAGGAATCCCAGGAGAATAAGTGCGATCGAGTAGCGGTTGCCCCAGGCGAAATTCGACGTCATGGCCAGCAGGACCATGCCGAGGTAGACCCATCCCATGGGCGACATCCGTAGCTTTCCATCGGAGCCTGTGCGCATCGACGTCAGAAGCCCGTAAAGGGCCAGCACGCTCGCCAGCGAGCCTGCAGCACGGATCGCAAAGAGCCCTTTCAGCTCCTTGCCGACTTTCGACGCATAGGTCAGCCCGGCAAACCCGCCGTGTTCGTTCAGCAAGATTATCGTGCCCAGGATCGAGAGCGCAAAGGGCGCGGCCACAACCATGAAAACCCCTAGGTTCCAGGTTTCACGCTGCTGTCCAATCATCCGAGACGGAAAGAAAAGCGAGATGAAGCGCGCGGGCCAGGCTCCGAAGACGTAAGCGACGAGAATGACACTCACCCAGGCCATCAAGGTGAGGTTTGCGACCGCAACAAGCTCCCACTCGCGTTCCGAGAAATGCGATTGCGGGTGGGGGACATCGAGACCCAAGAAATAGATCGGCGGCCTGACCGCCGAAACGATCAGCATGATCGTGGCAACAACGATCAGTCCGATGCGCTCGCGTGCGAGTCCGTAGCGAACAATCATCAGGAGCAGACCTGCGTAGCAGGCCCAGCTTGCTATGGCTATGGCTAGCATATCGGCGTCACAACGAGGGCTGCCCCTTGCGTCCGTAGTCTTGAGCCCACCCACGACAAGCGCGGGTCAGCTTGATCATGTGACAGTCTATCTCGAACAAACACACCGTACCCCATGCGCCTCACACCGTTGAATTCTCTACCAGATCGACTGATTCCGAACAAGTTTACTAGCCCCTCGGGATAGCCTCGACCGGCTAACTCCCAGTCCCTTGCGAGGCCAGCCAGCGATCATAGACCGGGCTTGTCCGCCAGCGGATGGTGCTTTCGACGATGGCATCGAGCTTTGAGCGCTCAAGAGCATCTGGGCCAAGAAACTCCCTCGCCGCTTTAGGATCGGCAACAAGCTCTGGCGGGTCGCCCGGTCGCCGGGGCGCCTGTTCAACCGGCATGGGCTTACCGCCGATCCGAGAAACCGCTTCGATCACCTCGCTGACGGAGGCGCCGTGGCCGGTTCCAAGGTTCATGACCCGCGAGGCACCGCCCGCGAGAAGGGAGCGCAGAGCCTTCACATGTGCCTCCGCAAGATCGATCACATGGACGTAGTCCCGCACCGCCGTCCCATCGCGTGTCGGAAAGTCGTCTCCCATGCGCTTTAGCGCTGGCCGCCGCCCTAAAAGCGCGTCGACGGCGAGCGGTACGAGATGTGTTTCAATAGCCCGCGCTTCGCCAAGGCCCGCCTCCGGGTCCGCGCCTGCCGCATTGAAATACCTCAGCGCGGCGTAGCGAATACCAAATGCTGCGCTGTAATCGGCAAGTACCCGTTCACCCACTGCCTTCGAGGCTCCGTACGGGTTGATGGGATTTTGCGGTGTCGCCTCGTCGATTGGCATCCGCTCGGGCGCTCCGTAGACCGCACAGCTCGACGAGAAGACGACATTCTCGACCCCGGCCCCGCGACAAGCATCAAGGACCTCCACCAGCCCGCCCACATTGGTCCGGTAATAGATGGCGGGATCGGTCATGGATTCGCCCACAAGCGCGAGTGCGGCGAAATGGATGATGCCAACAGGCTGAACTTTGTCCATCACGGCTCGGAGCCTTGCGCCGTCGCAGATGTCACCGTGTTCAAATGGTCCCCACTGCACCGACCAGATATTCCCGGTAGAGAGGTTGTCGTAGACGACCGGCGTGAAACCCGATGCAGAAAGCGCTTTGCACGTTTGCGCGCCGATGTAACCGGCTCCCCCCGTCACTAGAATGTTCTTGGTCATACTCTGCTCCCCTGGAACCCAACACGCGCACGACACCCAGCCGGTGCCCATCTCGATGCCGATTGGGTCACCGCAAACACGGAAGGCATCTGCCTTCGGATCGCGATTGCAATCCATCGCGACGCCTCACGCCGAGAGGCATCTGCGATGCAAGTGCCGCTGCCCGTCCAGCCACGCTCTACTTTATGAGGATCGTTGCGCGTCGGAACGCCGATGGTTTCGAAAATATGTCGCACACTTATCACACACCCACATGCCCGGATCTCAACCGAGCGCCCCAAACTCTGGCAAAAATATATATGACGGAGGCGCGGTTGCTGTAAAGAAAGATCGGCCTGTCAGGCGAATGACGCGAGTGCTCTGGGGAGGCCGACACGCCGTGCCGCTTCGAGGGCACGGTCGCGCGTTCGCAAACTGATGCTGGCCTCCGGCTACAGGCAAAATATTCCATAAAAATCTATAAAGTTACGGGATTTTCCAACGCGTTTGGTTGGGAGAACCTTCACGCATTCTTAGGGTCAACATCGGATCCAGGCGAGGCCGCAATCCCAGGAGCCTCGCCGGAATGTTCCCTAAAGCACTCCAAACTCTCGTAGCACTGTTTTTCGGCGCGGTGGCAAGCGCAGATCCAATCGAGCTTTACATAGACGCGGACTACTCGATCAGCGCAGCCGCCGCCCATGCAATTGAACTTGGCGTGCGCACGGCTCTGGAAGAAACGGGGGGTCAACTTGCAGGGCAGGACGTGAAAATCGTTCCCCTCGACCATCGAGGAAACGCAAAACGTACGCTTGGAACGATAAAGCGCTACCTTGAAAGCGATAGAGCGCTCGCGATCATCGGCGGCATTCACTCCCCTAACTATCTGACCAACAAAGGATTTATAAACCGAAATGGTGTATTGACGCTGATACCATGGGCCGCCGCGGGTCCAATTACACGGACGGAACCGGGGGAACCGAACTGGGTATTTCGGCTGTCCGTCGACGACTCTCATTCAGGCGGGTTCCTTGTTGAGGCCGCGACACAAGGTGGAGGCTGCAAACGCGTGGCCCTGCTCTTGCTGGATTCCGGCTGGGGACACGCAAATCTTGGAAACCTGACGGCCGCGCTTCGTGCGCGCGACATGAGCCCGGTTGCCGTGGAGTTCTTTGCGTTGACCATCGGGGCCGCGTCGGCGGGAACATTGGCGCAAAAGGTTGCGCAATCCAAAGCCGACTGCGCCATTATGCTCGCAAGCTGGGACAATGGCGCGACGCTGACACTTGCTCTCGCCGAGCGGAACCCTGAGCTTCAGATTTTCAGCCATTGGGGGATCGTCGCCGGCGGGTTCACCGATCGCGTGCCTCACAGGGTTCGTGAACAAATGCAGATCCGGGTTCTCCAAACCTGCGGCTTGCGCCGCGAGAAAGAGGCGAACCCAATACTTCGGGACGCGCTCCGGCGCGCCGCGCCCGATGCTGAATCGCTCACAAACGTTCCAGCACCGAGTGGATTCGTGCATGGGTACGATCTGACAAAAATTCTGGTCGCTGCTGCCGAGCAAGCGGCCGCCTCGCACCAATGGCAAGGCGATATCGTCAGCCGCCGTCACGCCGTCCACAAAGCACTGCAAAACCTGCAAACGCCGGTTGACGGAATTCTCGAGCGTTACGCCGCTCCCTTTGCGGCGTTCTCTGCGGATGATCCTGACGCGCATGAAGCGCTTGGCCTAGAAGATCTTTGCATGACCCGCTTCCGCGAGGACGGCCGACTTGAAGACGCTGGCTAGACAC
>JBCCKB010000232.1:0-5955 GCA_039027595.1 Pseudomonadota bacterium
AGAACTCGTACCAAGTGAGGAGATCGTCGATCTTCGCGCCGAGGGGATTGATCTGGCGATACGCCATGGTCGCGGTGGCTGGCCAGGAACCGATCCAGTGCCATTGGCGTCTGCCGGTCACGTGGCGGTAGCGGCGCCCGATCTTTTGGCCGGGCGCGCGTTTACCTGTGTTGCGGATCTTGCCGACTTACCGTGGCTTCTCTGGAATGGAAGGCGCGAAGAGAAAGACTGGGCGGCGGAGCAAGGGCTCGACCTTGATCAGGTTCGTGTTATCGGCTTCGAGACATCGACAATGCTCCTTCAAGCAATCCGAGGCGGGGCAGGTGTATCGATAATTCCCGCCGCTATCGTGTCGCGCGATATCAAGGACGGCCGTCTCGTGGAGGTTTGCCGGGCAGACGACTCCGAG
The DNA here is from genome assembly GCA_039027595.1 of Pseudomonadota bacterium. Taxonomy (GTDB): domain Bacteria; phylum Pseudomonadota; class Alphaproteobacteria; order Rhodobacterales; family Rhodobacteraceae; genus Ovoidimarina. The sequence continues at coordinate 410 of JBCCKB010000232.1, forward strand.
TTCGCTTACCACATTATCAGACGACCCGGACCAGCGCCCAAAGCTAGAGAAACCTTTATAAAGTGGCTACGACAGGTCGCGCAGGCGAGGTAGTTCTCTCGCCATGGTCACTTCGGGCTGCGCTTGGCCAGGATGCGCTGTAGCGTGCGCCGGTGCATGTTGAGCCGCCGCGCTGTTTCAGACACGTTGCGGTCGCAAAGCTCATAAACCCTCTGGATATGCTCCCAGCGCACCCGGTCGGCGGACATCGGGTTCTCTGGCGGAGGCGGCAACGCGTCGGTTGTCGCGAGAAGCGCTGCCGTGACATCGTTTGCATCCGCGGGCTTCGAGAGATAGTCGGTGGCGCCGATTTTCACAGCGGCCACGGCCGTCGCAATGGCGCCGTAACCGGTCAAAACGACAATGCGGCTGTCGGGGCGGCGTTCACGTATCGTTTCAACCACATCAAGGCCGTTCCCGTCCTCGAGCCTTAGGTCAATCACCGCATAGGCCGGGGGACGGGCTGTCGCCACGGCCCGCCCTGCCGTTACCGAACCCGCGGTTTCAACGGTGAATCCGCGCTTCTCCATCGCGCGCGCCAAACGCTTGAGGAACGATTCGTCATCGTCCACCAAGAGAAGCGACTGGTCGTCGCCAATGTCACGCAGTGCACGATCCATCGCTTCATCCTCGAGCATGCCTTTCCCATTCAATAGGTTAGGTCATGCTCGCGGCGGGTCAAATTCGCCCCTTCAAGTTGCTGCAATAAAGCACGCCGTCGTCTCGGCCATTTGTTCGGCAGTCACGTCACGGCTGAAAAACTCCACAAATCCCGTTCCTGGCAGCGTCAGGTAGCTATAGGTCGAATGATCCACGAGATAGAATTCATCCCCACTGTCTTCATGGGACTTGTAGTAGACCTTGTAGGCGCTGGCCGCGGAGGCGATTTGTTCGGGGTTGCCGGTCAAGCCTAGCATCGAGTCATCAATCTGGCTGGTGAACTCGTCCATAACCTCCGGGGTATCTCGCGTCGGATCCACGCTTATGAAAATGGGAGTCACGTCATAACCTTGCTCAGCCAGGATCGCAGTTGCGTCAGCATTGCGAACGGTATCAAGCGGGCAAACATCGGGGCAGAACGTGTATCCAAAGTACAGGATCGACGGTTTATCAAGCACCTCGGTGTCGGTCACTGTCTCGCCGGTCTCGGAGACCAGTGTGAACGGTCCTCCGATGGATCCACCCGCCACCGCGCCTTCCCGACACTGCGCATACTGGTCGGTGTTACCGCGGGTGATGTAGATGCCTGCTCCGACACCGAGAGCAACAGCGAATATCGCCGCGCCCGCATAGTATTCGATTCTCATCGCCAAACCTCCTTGCACGCATTGATCCCAGCACCCCGGCGACCCTAAGTTATGCTTCAGCGTAGCTGCACGCCACCGGAGTAAAGTGGAGCAATGGCCGATCCGAGCCCCGATCTGTTCAACCGTGGTCACCGCGTCAACTGGGTCCGCCTCCGAACCCTTATAATTCTCCGTTGGATTGCTATCGCGGGGCAACTGGCAACCATCGGAGTCGGCATTCACTTCTTCGAGATCAGCCTCAACATTGGCCTGGCGTTCCTCGCAATTGGGGCGGCCGTGGTTGTCAACCTTGTGGCGATCTTCGTCTATCCAGAGAACAAACGGCTGTCCGAAAGCGAGGTCGCGATAAACCTCATCTTCGATGTCACTCAGCTGACGTTCATGCTGTACCTAACAGGCGGTCTCAACAACCCTTTTGCCCTTCTGATCCTCATTCCCGTGACGGTATCGGCGACCGCCCTTAGGGTACGTACCACCGTGATTGTGGGCGCATTCTCGATCGCGATGATCTCGTTTGTCACCAAGTTGCACATTCCTCTGACCACGACGTCCGGAGCCGTGATGCAACTTCCCGGACACTTCGTCCTTGGGTTTTGGGTGGCAATCGTCCTCGGGGTCGTGTTCCTGGCCTCGTTCGCGCAACGCGTCACCTCGGAGGTACATGCGATGACCGATGCGCTCGCGGCAACGCAAATGGCCTTGGCGCGCGAACAGAAACTCACTGACCTTGGCGGCGTCGTTGCTGCTGCGGCACACGAACTTGGGACGCCCTTGGCGACGATCAAGCTCGTTAGCTCGGAACTTATGGAAGAGTTGGATGACCAGCGCGACCTATACGATGACGCCCGCCTTATCCGAGAACAGGCGGATCGCTGCCGCGACATCCTTCGATCCATGGGCAGGGCGGGCAAGGGTGACCTCCATTTGAAGCACGGCCTCATTGCCGCCGTCGTGCGTGAGGCTGCCGAACCCCACAAAGGGCGCGGAATAAATATCAACTACGACATCGCTCCTTGGGACGGCGCAGACCCCCGCCAGCCGATTATTGAGCGGCGCCCAGAGATCGTGCACGGCGTACGAAACCTGATCCAAAACGCTGTGGATTTCGCGATTGAAGATGTTTGGATCGATATCCGTTGGGATGCGGATAGGATATCTCTCCGCATTACTGACGATGGTCCGGGATTTCCCGCCCATGTCCTGAGTCGGATCGGTGATCCCTTTGTCCGATCGCGACGAGAGCGGGCTCCCGATCCGCCGAGACCCGAATACGAGGGTATGGGCCTCGGACTGTTTATCGCCAAAACGCTGCTTGAGCGCTCAGGCGGAGAACTGAGTTTTGCAAACGGCCGTGACCCCTTCGACCAAACCAGCGTACGTCAGGAGCGCAGTGGCGCGCTCGTTGACGTTACCTGGCCCTACAGGCGGGTGGCCGTAGAAGCCGAGGAAACGGTCGGCTTGGGGCAGAACCGCCCTATCGAGGCTTAACTGAGACGGACGAAGGCGCGTTAATCCCCCGTTAACTGAGATTGAAACAAGTTGCGTTAAACACACTACAACAACTGCTTTTCGAGAGGCCCTCATTGCTCGCATCGGAGCCATTGCTGCTTTTTAGCCTGTCCGCATTGGCGGCAGTCACCGTGGTCTTGGGAACCGTCATTTACATGGTCGCGGCGAGCCGCACGGGATCCGAAAAGAGCGCCGATCTAAGATCGGTGTTTCTCTTTGAGGGTGACGAACTCATCGACGCGTCTCCCTCGGCAGAGCATCTTTTGGCCGAAGCGCCGCCGGCAGATGGAGATTGGAACCGAACCGTCGCCGCGCTTGGCCCGCGATTTCCGAGGCTTGGGTCCGCTCTTGGCAGGATCGAGGACCTTGGATCGCTGTCGCTTCGATCCTACGATGGAACAAGCCAGCTTACTGCCGAGGTTATTGATGGCCGCATTCGCATGACGGTCACCGAGATCTCGCCCGACTCTGCGGAAGTAAAGCTTGATCCGGGCATATTCCGCACAGTTCTGCGGGAACTCGATGTTCTGCGATCTGTCTCGTCGCGGATCCCCTTCCCGGTCTGGCGTCAGACACCAGAGGGTGAAATTACATGGGCAAATCGCGCCTTTCTCGACCTAGGGCGACAGGTAACTGGTCACAACGACGTAAAGCCCTGGCCGCCAAAACCCGTGTTTCCCGAGGAGAGTATTGCTGAGCTGACGCGGGAACTCGGGTCTCGGCGCCTCACAGTGCGGGACCTGCGAAGCGGAGAAGACTCCTGGTTCGAGTGCCGGTCCACAGAGATCGATGACGAAGTGCTGTTCACCGCCGTTAACATTGACGGGACAGTGACCGCTGAAAAGCAATTGCGGGAATTCATGCAAACGCTCACGAAGACGTTCTCGCACCTAACAACTGGGCTTGCGGTGTTCGATCGCCATCGTCGCCTCGCACTTTTTAACCCCGCGCTGACGGATCTGACTGGGTTACCCGTGGACTTTCTCGCGGCGCGTCCAACCCTTTACACCGTTCTAGACCGCCTGCGCGATCGGGGGATGCTTCCGGAGCCCAAGGACTATGGCAGTTGGCGCCGCCAGATTGCCGAATTGGAAGCAGCAGCGGTCGATGGCACTTACTCTGAGACTTGGTCCTTGCCGGAGAACCGAACCTATCAAGTCACGGGTCGACCTCACCCCGGCGGAGCCCTGGCCTTTCTGATTGAAGATATCAGCGCCGAGATGTCGCTCACCAGGCGGTTTCGATCTGAACTTGAACTTGGTCAAGCAGTGATCGACGCTCTCGATGACGCGATCATTGTATTTGCGCCGAACGGGACGCTTTCCATGGTAAACAAATCCTACCAAGCTCTTTGGAGTACCGATGTCGGCGACACCATCGATCTCCCAAGCGTGACCGAAATTTCAAGGATGTGGATGGCTCGTTCTGAAGCGACACCCGTTTGGGGCGAGGTCCGCGACTTCGTTCTGCATGCCAGCGAAAGGACATCGTGGCAAGAAGAGGTCACCCTAACTAACGGAGCGCGGCTTCAGTGTCAGATCCTTCCCCTCACGGGCCGTTCGACCATGGTCCGGTTTGCCGAGGTTGCTGGTGAAACCGCAAACGCTCCGGATCTCCAGGCGGCGGGATAGGCTTCTCCGGGCTTGCGGCGAATGTACAAGGGCCTAAAGTCCGGCCATGTCCGACATCCGGCTAGGCACCATAGACTTCGCATCGCCTGACGAAACCAGCGTCCTTGCAAAGAGGATAGCCCCTGCACTTGGGCCCGGCGATACGCTTTTGCTCGAAGGGCCGATCGGAGCCGGAAAGTCCCATTTTGCCCGCTCGGTAATCGAGTCTCGATTGGCTGTCCTTGGGCGTGTGGAGAACATTCCATCCCCAACCTACACGTTGGTCCAGACATATGATCTGGGAGACGTTGAGATATGGCATGCGGATCTTTACAGGCTCTCAGATCCCAGCGAGCTGATGGAACTCGGTCTCGAAGAGGCTTTTTCAGACGGAATATGTCTGGTCGAATGGCCCGACAGGTTGGGCACCGAAACCCCGGACCCATCGGTAACGCTGTCCTTTTCGTATGGGAGTACCGAGGAGGCACGCCAACTGGAGATCACCAGGGGTGGCTCAAGGTGGCGGGAGCTATTGGATAGCGGGACCAGCTCGGATGTGTCGTGTGCTGGATAGCCAAAGACTGATTTCTGAGTTTCTCGCCCAAGAAGGCTGGGATAAAGCCAGGAGGTCTCCCCTTGCCGGCGACGCTTCCGATCGGCGCTATGAACGGCTGGTTCAGGAAAGCGGCCGCACTTCTATCCTCATGATCGCGCCGCCGGAATCCGGGGAACAGGTCAGATCGTTTTCCGAACTTGCCCGGCACCTTTCGGGCCACGGCTTTAGCGCCCCGCTTGTTTTTGCCGAGGACGTCAGTTCGGGCCTCCTTCTTATCGAGGATTTGGGAGACGGAATCTTCGCGCGGCTCGCCGAAAAAAGTAGGTCCAAAGAGACAACCATCTACGGCGCAGCTGTTGATTGCTTGCTGGCCCTGCACAAGGCGTCACTGCCCAGCGACCTATCGCGGATGACGCCGCGCAGCCTAGCGATGGGCACCGACCTAGCGGCAATCTGGTATGCCCAAAAGGAGCCCGATCCTATTGTGTTAGACACGCTCGAGAGCCGTCTTTCCTCCCTCTCTCC
>JBCCKB010000233.1:0-5948 GCA_039027595.1 Pseudomonadota bacterium
CGACCATTTCCGTGAATGCCGCAACACCCGGGCTGTCGGTGCCAGGATGCTGTCCCGACGAGCCATCGATATCCGAGCCGAACTGTTCCTCAAGTGAGGCGCCGATCATCCCGTCCGGGAAGTGGAACGTGTCGAAAGCACCCGAATCGAGCGCCGCGCGAACAACTCCCGCCCCGCCCTGATCGACATACCCGGCAACGACCAGTCGCTCGCCGCCCGCCGCCGCGAGCGCCCCGACTTCGGCGGAGTAGTCCGCTTTGCCGTCCTCGTGGGCCGCGTTGATGGTCACCGTACCACCGGCTTCTTCATAGGCCGCCTGGAAGCTATCGGCGAGGCCCTTGCCGTAGTCATTGTTGGTGTAGGTGACCGCGACTTCCTTGATGCCCTGCTCCATCAGAACCTCGGTCATCACCACGCCTTGGCGTGCATCCGATGGGGAGGTCCGGAAGAACAGGCCCTCATCCTCGTTTTCCGTATGGGACAGTCCGGGCGAGGTGGCCGAGGGTGAAATCATCACAACGCCGTTGGCCAGCGCCACATTGTTGAGGATCGCCCCGGTCACACCCGAGCAATCCGCCCCCATGATGCCCTTCACGCCATCGGCCGTAATCATGCGTTCGGCTGCCGCGGTGGCAGCGCCGGCATCGACACAGGTGGAATCGCCGCGCACGCCGGCCACGGACGAACCGCCCAAGAGGAGGCCGCTTTCGGTGACTTCCGCCATGGCGAGTTCGGCCGCGTCCGCCATGGAAGGGGTCAGTGATTCAATTGGTCCGGTGAAGCCAAGGATGATCCCAAGCTTGATCTCCTCGGCATGGCCATCCGCGAACGCAGCACCCGTCATAAGCGCGCCCACGGCGGTCGCCGTAAGGAAAGTTTTCATGATTGTCTCCCTGTCGTGGTTTTTTTGACTGGCGGCGATGCTAAGGGGAGGAATTCTGAAAGGAAAGCCTAACTGGTGGGGTGGTGGCCGCTAGCACGTCTGTGATTGGGCAAGGTGGACGGCCGTCGCCTAGATTGGCCGCCAAACGGAAACAAAGTGCCCCAAATACGGAAACACATCATGGAACGCTTTTTGATCGCCGTCCTGCTTTTCGTCGTGGGGGGGCCTGCGTCGGCGCTCGAAACCAGCGCGGGGTCGCTCAGGGTAGAAGCCATGGCGACCGGGCTTGAGGAACCTTGGGGGATCGCGTTTCTCCCCGAGGGCGGAGTTCTGATAACCGAGCGAGACGGCCGATTGCGGTATTTCGCGGGCGATGGGTCTGATTGGGAGGTTTCGGGGGTGCCCGAGGTGGTGGCCGACGGCCAGGGCGGGCTCTTGGACATCATGGTGCCCCGCGACTTTGCCCAAAGCCGCGAGGTTTTCCTGAGCTTTGCAAAGCCCCAGCGCCGCCGCGAGGGTACGGCACTGGCGGTGGGCCGTTTGAACCCGAGCGGCGCTGCTTTAGAAGACGTCCGGGTGATCTTTGAGATGTCGCGGGGAAGCTCCGGCGGGAGGCATTTTGGCAGCCGGATTGTCGAGGCCTTGGACGGCACGCTGTTTTTGACCATCGGCGACAGGGGGGAACGGCCGAGCGCGCAGGATTTGTCGGTTCACAACGGCAGCGTGATCCGGATCAACCGCGACGGATCGGTGCCAGATGACAACCCGTTTCTTGGGCAGGACGGCGCGCTCCCAGAAATCTGGTCCTACGGGCACCGAAATCCGCAGGGCGCGGATCTTGACGCTTCAGGACAACTTTGGGTTCACGAGCATGGCGCGCGCGGCGGGGACGAGGTGAACCGTGTTGTGAAGGCAGCCAATTTCGGCTGGCCGGTGATCTCTTACGGCACGCATTATTCCGGCGCCAAGATCGGTGACGGGACCAGCAAAGAAGGGATGGAGCAACCCGTTCACTACTGGGACCCCTCGATTGCCCCGTCGGGATTGATGATTTACTCGGGCGCGCTTTGGCCCGAGTGGGCGGGGCATTTCTTCGCGGGTTCACTCAAGTTCGACATGATTTCACGGCTTGTGCCTGGTGGCGGGGGACTCGAGGAAGTCGAAAGGATCGAGGGCCCCGAGACAGAGCGGGTGCGCGATATCGTCGAGGCGCCCGATGGATCGATCTGGTTTCTATCGGTGGGCCGGGGAGCGGCGTACCGTGTGACACCCGATGGGTGACGCTGTATCAATGAACACGGCAGTTGTCGTGCCTTGCATTCCTTGGATCAGGCGCAGGCCGCCTGTTCCGCCTTTGCGAACGCTTCCGCCGTAGCGGATAGGGCGAGGAGGATCGAGCGGTGCCGGTTCTTGAACTCTCGCGCCGGAATAAGGACTTCGAGCCCGTCAAATGGGGCGTCAGGGGGTGGTCCGTCCTTGGACAACATCGCGTCGAGCTGGTCCCTTGCGGCCTCGATCTCGGCTCTGCTACGTCCGATTGCGTTCGCGCCAAGCACGGAGGCCGCCGCCTGACCCAGCGCGCAGGCGCGGACATCTTGGGCGAAGTCGGCGATTTGGCCGCCATCCAGCACCACATCGACGGTGACGTTCGAGCCGCATAGGGGCGAATGTGAGGTGACGCTTGCCTGCGGGTCAGAGAGACGCCCTGTCAACGGGATATCCGCCGCCAGCGCCAGGATGCGGCCCGAGTAGAGCTTGATAAGGTCTGTATCCGCCATGGCTTTTCCTTGCCCTCCGCCGGTTCTAGATAGGGGATTCCGACGTCCCGCGAAAGGTCTCCCGCGATGCGCTTTGATCCCGCCAATCTCCGCTACAACGCGCAAGGACTGATCCCGGCAATCGCCCAGGAGGCATCGACCGGAGAAGTTCTGATGATGGCCTGGATGAACGCCGAAGCCGTCGAACGAACCTTGGCCACGGGGCGCGTGACCTACTGGTCGCGGTCGCGCGCGGCCTTTTGGGTCAAGGGCGAAAGCTCCGGCAACATCCAGGAACTGGTGGAACTCCGCGTCGATTGCGACCGCGATTGCCTTTTGGCGCTGGTCCGGCAAACGGGCCCTGCTTGCCATACGAACCGGCGGGTCTGTTTCTACACAGCCATCCGAGAGGGGGAGGAAGTGGAGCTGATGGCGCCTGAGGCCTGAAATGTCCGGATGCACAGGCTCCACTCATAGCCCCAGCATTCGGCGGATGTCCGCTGGGCTGGCGCCCTCCGTGCGGTAGGTGCGAATGGCGCGGGCATCATCGCGCTTGGCCAGGCGCTTGCCCGCTTCGTCGCGGATCAGGCGGTGGTGGTGGTAGATAGGAGTAGGGAGGCCCAGAAGGCGCTGGAGCACGACGTGGATCTTGGTGGCCTCGAAGAGGTCTTCCCCCCGGACCACATGGGTGATCTCTTGGGCGGCATCGTCCACGACCACCGACAGGTGATAGGACGTGCCCATGTCGCGGCGGGCGAGGACGACGTCGCCAATGCCGCGGGCGAAGTCTTCTGCCGTAAATTCGATGAGGCCGGTCTCGCCGTTTGGCCCGGCTCCGTTCTCAAGAAAGCCGGCGTAGTAGTTCGAGCCTTCCGCGGTGTCGATGCGGTAGTCGAACGCCGATCCTTCCGCGACGTCTGTATAGAGGCGGAGCGCGGTGTTGGCCGGAGGTGGACCGAGGACGGCTGGAGGGCTCGTCAACCGGCATGTGCCGGGATAGACAATGCCATCGGGTCCGAAGAGGGGATCTCCCTCGTTCGGGGCGCTTGCAGCCGCAAGAATGTCGCGACGGTTGCATGTGCACGAGAAGAGGATGTCGCGCTCCCAGAGCCCCAGGAGGACGGCAGTATGGATGTCGATCCGCTCGGATTGCCGCATCACCGGTTCCTCCCACCAGAGACCGAGCCAGCGGAGGTCGTCGTAGATCAGCTCCTCCCATTCCGGGCGACATCGAGTCCGATCGATGTCTTCGATCCGGAGGAGGAAATCGCCGCCCTCTGCCAGCGCCATGTCGTGGGCCAGGATCGCGGAGTAGGCGTGACCGAGGTGCAGTGGACCAGTGGGAGACGGCGCGAAGCGCGTTCTCAAAGCTTCTCGAGAACGTAAATTGTGGACTTTGAGCCAAGCTTCACAATGTGGTCGCCGTGTTCCTTGAAGCGTTGTCGTACGGCTCCCGCTTTCAATGCCTCGGCAAGCGCGCCGGTATAGCTTGGGTCGCTCAAGGTATGATCATTATAGCTCAGAACCAGGAGGCCACCGGGCGCCAGGCCGGACAGAAGCCAGCCAAAGTAATGCGCGGGCGCGGCTCCGGGCGACAGGGCGCCCATCGCGGCGATGGCGCCATACTGGCCGGGCGCGATGCCCGGTGGATCTTCGGGCGCCACATGTCGGAGGTTTCGGTAGATGCCCCGCTTCGCGGCAATCGCAAGCATGGCTTCGGAAATGTCGGCTCCGTCGATGACCGAAAAGCCCAGGGACGCCAGCGCCGCGCCGGAGAGCCCCGTGCCACACGCGAAATCAAAGATCGGAGTGTCGGGAGGCGAAAGAAACTCGGCCAGGGCTGCGGCGCAGCGCCCGGGCGTCTCGTAGCCGTTTTCGATCACGTCGTCGTCATAGGTGGCCGCCCAATCCTCGTAGAGGTCCTGGACTGCGTCTTGATCGGTGGTGCCGTAGGCCCGCTCGAAGAATTTGCTCATGAATTCAGCCTAGGCGGCGCCCGCCCGCGCGTCCAGGGGGTGGGCGTCAAGCCAGTTCCGCCAGTCGGCCTTGGCTCTGGTCGTGTACGCCTTGTAGAGTTCGCGCCGCCCACGCCGCCCGCCCTTGGCATCAATGGGGGGAAACAGGCCGAAATTGACGTTCATCGGTTGAAAGGTCTTGGCGTCGGCGCCACCGGTGATGTGGGCGACAAGGGCCCCCATGGCGGTGGTGTCGGGCACGGGCGGCAAGGTATTTCCGGTGATCTCGGCTGCCGCGAGGCGACCCGCCAAAAGGCCCATGGCCGCCGATTCCACGTAACCTTCCACCCCAGTGATCTGACCGGCAAAGCGGATGTTTGGCCGCGTCTTGAGGCGCATCTCGGCATCGAGAAGGGTTGGCGCATGAATGAACGTGTTTCGGTGGATCCCGCCGAGGCGCGCGAAGGATGCGTCCTCCAAGCCCGGGATCATCCGGAACACCTGCGTCTGCGCGCCGTACTTCATCTTGGTCTGGAAGCCCACGATGTTGTAGAGCGTGCCAAGCTTGTTGTCGCGGCGGAGCTGGACGACGGCATACGGCTTTTGGTCCGGCGAATGGGGGTTGGTGAGGCCCACGGGTTTCATCGGGCCGAAGCGAAGCGTTTCCCGTCCGCGCTCTGCCATGACTTCGATCGGAAGACAGCCGTCGAAATAACCTGCCGTCTCGCCGGGTTTGAAGGGCGTCGTCTCCGCGTCGAGAAGCGCGTCGATGAAGGCCTCGTACTGGTCGCGGTTAAGGGGACAGTTGATATAGGCGGTCCGTTCGTCCTCGGTATCGCCCTTGTCATAGCGCGATTGGCGCCAGGCCTGGCCCATGTCGATGGTTTCCGCGTGCACGATCGGGGCGATTGCATCGAAAAACGCGAGCTGTTCAGCGCCTGTCGCGTCTCGGATGGCCTGGGCGAGCGTGGGCGAGGTCAGGGGGCCCGTGGCGACGATGCTGGCCCCGCTCGTTGGAAGTTTGCTAATCTCACCGTAGCTTACACGCAGATTTGGGAGCGCGGACAGGGCTCGCGTCACGGCTTGAGCGAAGGGGTCGCGGTCGACGGCGAGTGCGCCACCTGCGGGGAGCCTGTGGCGGTCGGCCATGGCGATGATCAGCCCGTCCGCTGCGCGCATCTCCCAATGGAGGAGACCCACAGCGTTCTGCTCGTCATCATCGGAGCGGAACGAGTTCGAGCAGACCATCTCGGCCAAATGTCCGGTTCGGTGCGCAAAGGTCCCAACCTTGGGGCGCATCTCGTGCAGAACCACGTTACAGCCAGCCTTGGCTGCCTGCCAGGCGGCTTCGGA
>JBCCKB010000234.1:0-5945 GCA_039027595.1 Pseudomonadota bacterium
CATTCATAGACAATCTCGTAGCCCGCTTGGACCAGTTCGTCACGGATGGGCGTAACGAGTTGCAGCGTCGTGAGCCCGGGGCGTGGCACCCGCCAGGCGCGGCGCGAGACGGCGCCCTCCGCCGCGAAGACCGCGACCTGGCGGGTGCCACGCCCCGGGCTCACGACGCTGCAACTCGTTACGCCCATCCGTGACGAACTGGTCCAAGCGGGCTACGAGATTCTCTATGAATGCATGGACCGCGACTGTGGCGGGTTCGACTTTCGATATCAGTTGTCGCTTTTGCCCGAGCCCTTCATGCATGTTGATCTGGGCGATTTCCGCTACCTCACGGCACGGCCCGAAGCGGGGACTGGTCCGGAGTTGATCAGCGTGACCGTAAGCCGGAGCGCAGAGGCGGGGTTTGTGCATGTCACTCGGATCGCCGAGGCGCGTGCAAGCGATGACTTGGCGCTGGTCGGTCCGCCTGCCAACCGCCGATTGCCCGAGCAAACCGCAGAACAGAGCGCAGAAGAGGTCCTTTCAGTCGCTCTTGAGACCGAAGGACGGGCGATCCTTGATGGCCTGCGGTTTGCTCCGGGCTCGGCGGAACTTGAAGATGCGGAGTTCGAGGCGCTTGAGACCCTCGCCACCTGGCTTCTGGAGCGGCCCGAGGCGCGCGTGGTGCTCGTGGGTCATTCGGACGCGGTGGGCGCGCTTGCGGCCAATATCGCGCTGTCGCGCGCCCGCGCGCGGTCCATCGCGGACCGCCTTGTCGAGGCCCACGGAGTGCTTTCGGATCAGCTGGAGGCCGAGGGCGCGGGTTTTTTGGCTCCTCGCGCCCTGAACGCCACGGAAGAGGGCCGCGCGCTGAACCGTCGGGTAGAGGTTGTGGTCCTGGAAACCGGTTGAGCGCCTGGGTCCACCTAGGCGCGACCCTAAGCTACAAAGCCGTTGGCATCACCTTGAAAGATACCCTGCCCCGAAAAGAACAGACGCGCCCGAAGGCGCGCCTGTCCCGTCCCATCTTCCGTGACCCCGGCGACTACCAGGCGTCCGGTCCCTTATCGGCAAAAGCATTTACGAGGAAATCGATGAAAGCGCGAACCTTGGGCTGGGTGAACCTGCCCGGTGGATAGACCGCGTAGATCCCTTGGGTCTCAAGCGGCAGCTCGGGGATCGCCTCTTCGACCTGGCCATCCGCTAATGCGTCCGCGTAGAGAAAGTTCGGCAAATACGCGATGCCGAGCCCAGAAATCGCGGCGTTTAGAAGCGACTGACCGTCATTGACCGTCAGCCAACCGGCGGTGCGCACCTGGCGCTTCTCGCCCGAGGGCGCGGTCAGCTTCCAGACGTTGCCCGAAGACTGGTTCGAGTAATGCAAGAGCTTATGCTCGTTCAGATCATCGATCTTGGCGGGCCGCCCATACTCCTGGAAGTAATTGGGGCTCGCGATCATCCGCTTGGTGGTCTCGCAGAGTTTCCGCGCGCGCAGCGTGGAATCCTCAAGCTCGCCAATCCGGATCGCCATGTCGAAGCCTTCCGAGATCAGCTCGACATAGCGGTTGTTCAGCACCATGTTCACGGTGATCTCGGGGAATTCCTGGAGGAAATCGCCAATCACCGGGGATAGGTGGTTCACGCCAAAATCGGTCGCCACGGAAATCCGCAGGAGCCCGGAAGGCGCCGATTGCATCGATGTAACAAGGGCATCGGCCTCGCCCGCATCGTTCAGGACACGGCGCGCGCGGTCATAGTAAGCCAAACCGATCTCAGTCGGGCTTACGCGGCGCGTCGTGCGGTTCAAGAGCCGTGCGCCAAGCCGCGCCTCCAGCGAGGAGACGTGCTTTGACACAGCCGACTTCGAGATTCCCATCTTCTTGGCAGCGTCGGTGAACCCCCCTTGGTCCACCACGGTTGCGAAGGCTTCCATCTCGGTCAATCGGTCCATACTTAACCTACTCTACCGTCACCCTCCAGCAGCGGCGTTTGTCCACGCTAAATCGGGCGACAATGCGGAAGCGGACCGACAATACTAGGGTATGTTCACGATCGTTTTATGGGGCGAAACGAGAATTGAGGCTGAGGCCAGCTTCTGGTTAACCGCCACGCGTTCTTGGAAACAATTAAAATTCAGAGCGTTGCGGCAATTCGCGCTCCCTGGTCGATTGCACGCTTGGCATCGAGTTCCGAGGCCACATCCGCGCCTCCGACCACGTGTACCTCCGCTGGAGAGCCCTCTAAAGCGTCCGCGAGCGGCCGATTTGGCTCTTGTCCTGCGCACAGGACCACCGTGTCGGCCTCGATCAGGGTAGGCTGTCCGTTCACCTCGACATGGAGACCTTCCCCGGTGATTTCGCCATAGGTGACGCCACCCAGCATGGTGACCTGCTTCATTACCAGCGAGGCGCGGTGTATCCACCCTGTGGTCTTCCCAAGACCCTTGCCGGGGCGGCCTTGCTTGCGCTGAAGCAGCGTGACCTGGCGCGCAGGCGGGGTGGGCCTGGGGCCCTCCGGCGCAAGTCCTCCGCGCCGTTCGCCAGGATCCGCCACGCCCCACTCGTGCAACCAGGCTCCAAGGTTCTCGGTCGGGCTTTCTCCATCGAACACAAGATACTCCGCCACATCAAAGCCAATGCCACCAGCGCCGACAACGGCGACGCGGTCGCCGGCCACCGCGCGCCCCGCCAGAATATCTGTGTAGTACACTGTGTTCGGGTTCTCCTGCCCGGGAATCCCGGGGTCCCTTGGCGTCACGCCAGTGGCCAGAATGACGGCATCAAAGCTCGAAAGATCGGCAGCGCGCGCCGCGACACCAAGCAGGATTTCAATGCCGGATTGGGCCAGTTCGCTCTCGAACCACTCGACGAGCCCGTGAAACTCCTCCTTGCCGGGGATCTGGCGCGCGAGGTTGAGTTGGCCGCCGATCCGGCCATCGCGCTCGAAGAGCGTCACCTTGTGACCGCGTTCCGCGGCCACGAGCGCCGCCGAGAGCCCCGCCGGCCCCGCGCCTACAACGGCGACTCTCCGCGCCGTGGGCGCCGCTCGATAGACCAACTCCGTTTCGTGACAGGCACGTGGATTGACCAAGCAAGACGACAGCTTGCCCGAGAAAGTATGGTCAAGACAGGCTTGGTTGCAGGCAATGCAGGGGGCGATACGCTTGGCCTCGCCGCGCGCGGCCTTCGCCACGAAAAAAGGATCCGCCAGAAACGGCCGCGCCATCGAGACCATGTCCGCGCATCCCTCGGCCAGCACGTCCTCGGCCACATCCGGTGAGTTGATCCTGTTTGAGGTCACGATCGGAATGCCCACCTCGCCCATGAGCTTCTTTGTCACCCAGGTGAATGCCCGGCGGGGAACAGAGGTCGCTATTGTTGGGATCCGCGCTTCGTGCCAGCCGATACCGGTATTGAGGATCGAGGCTCCCGCGGCTTCAACGGCGCGGGCGAGCAACACCACTTCATCCCAGGTTGAGCCACCCGGCACCAGGTCGATCATCGAGAGCCGGTAGATCACGATGAAGTCGTCGCCAACCGCCTCGCGTACACGGGTCACCACCTCGACCGGCAGGCGCATGCGGTTTTCATAGCTGCCACCCCAGCGATCCTCGCGATGGTTGGTGTGGGCCACGAGGAACTGATTGATAAAATAGCCTTCCGAGCCCATGACCTCGACACCGTCATAGCCCGCTTCACGGGCGCGCGCGGCAGCGGTCACGATATCCTCGATTTGCTTCTCGATGCCCGCCTCGTCGAGTTCGCGGGGAGGAAACGGGGAGATCGGGGACTTGATCGCGGAGGGCCCCACACAATCGGGCGAATAGGCGTAGCGCCCCGCATGCAGGATTTGCATGGCGATCCGGCCGCCCGCAGCGTGGACCGCCCCCGTGACGACGCCGTGATTGGCAATGTCGTCCTCGGTGTAAAGCCCGGCCGCGCCTGGAAAAACGCCACCTTCGGGGTTTGGTGCCATGCCGCCCGTAACCATGAGGCCCACACCGCCCTCGGCCCGCTCGGCATAGAACGCCGCAACCCGCGACCAGTCCTTTGTCTCCTCGAGCCCGGTATGCATCGAGCCCATGAGGACGCGATTGGGAAGCGTGACATGGCCCAGATCCAGCGGCTGGAAAAGATGCGGGTAGTCGGTCATGGCGATCGGTCCTCTCCTCGACGACCCTGCCCGCGCGAAAGGGGGGTTGTCACCTCCCCACGTTGCGTCAACCGGGCAATCGCCCCTCAAGGACATAGCGCAGGATTTCGGCGACCTGTCCCGGCCTCTCAGCAACCGCGAGGGAAGCAGCATGGACCTCTTTCAGCGCATGCTGATGCTCTGGCGGGTTCAGAACCACGATCGACTTGCCCAGGGCCGCCGCATACCCCGCATCAAAGGCCGCGTTCCACTGCTTGTATTTTTCGCCGAAGCGAACCACCACAAGATCCGCCTCTTCGATCCCCTTGCGTGTGCGGATTGCGTTCAGCATGGCGCCCTTATGGTCGTGCCAGTACTTGCTGTCCTCAGCGCCCATAATGGCGACACCGCAATCATCCGAAGCGCTGTGATCCGTAACCGGAGCCGAGAACACAACGTCGAGCCCGGCCGCACCATCCGCGATCTCCTCGCGCCAATTGGTGTGGATCTCTCCCGACAGGTACACCTTGAGGGTCATTGGCCGTTCCTTCCGCTAGCCATGTCGATATACATGCGAACCCACGCACCAAGTGGTCCGCCAGGTTCGCGCGATGGCGCATCTCGCCCCACGCTTTGTTAAAGCCCAATGCTGCGGCTCGCGAACCGGCCGCGACATGGCGACCTTGATCGCTTCACCTTGCATAGGCACAGCTTCTCCCAAATTCTCGCCCGCGCGCAGCCCCATGATGACCTTGCGAGACGGCCCAAAAGGCTCAGCGACGGCACAAACAAAGACATTTGGACCGACGCCGCACCCTTGTTGGATGGATATCGCCTTGGCCCACATCCCTCAGCAAACCTAGCATGGTGACGCCGGAGTACCACCCGACATGGCCCTGAGATCGAGCCGCCAGAAGAGCGGTTTTCCACCCCGAATAAACCTCTGCAACGCCCGCTTGCGGATTGGATCGGAGAGAAACGGTGGGATGTCACCCGTGGGACGGAAGCCGAAGGACTTTGGCAGATTGCTGTAAAGCGACCGCGGCGGCAGGGCTCCGATGATCCCCTTGAGCGCCGCCCCCACCTCGGGACGGTGCATCCAAATCTGACGCACGGCGAATTCCTCCACCAGGAGCATTAGGGCTGCGAGAAGCGCGGTTTCGGCCCAGTTTTTGGAATGGACCGCGACAATCTCGCGTTGATATCGCCGAAGCGCCCGCAACTGCCGAGATTGCCCGCCGCGACGTTCAAGCGACCGGATCCGCCAACTGACGCAGCGCAGCCAGTCACTCTGAATTTCTTCGATCAACGCCGTTCCACTTTCGAGGTCAATGTCGAGGCGCACCCAAGCGAGCGTTGGCCGCCCATCCCTCCGAACCGGATGTCCGAAGACCTCGAACTCCTTGCGCGACCCGGTCCCAACCGTCTCCGCGAAAACGCGGCCATGCCCAGCCGGAAAGCCGAGTTGCAGCACGAGGTTCCCGCCCTTGCGACTGATTTGCGCCTCGCGCCACCAAGACACATCACCCCAAGTCGTGAACGTCACCGGGTATGTGTCCCAGGTACCGGAATACACGGTTTCCAGTGCGTCCTTCGCACCGTTTGACAGCTCTCCAAAGGACCGCGCCCGACCGGCATAGGCGACGGCAAGGAGATCTCGCTGGACGAGAAGTCCGCCGCAGCGGGCCACCACTGGCTTGACCAAGGGCCGATCAAGAAACGCACCCCACCCGGCCTGTCGGATCAGCGACACCCGAGCCTTTTCCGGCATTGCCTGCGCCAGTATCCAGGGGCTCTGCCGGTCGGGAAAGCTCGTAAAGTCAACCTCATCCGGC
>JBCCKB010000235.1:0-5940 GCA_039027595.1 Pseudomonadota bacterium
GCATATCGGTCGAGCCCAAGCTTAAGCGCAGCGGCAAGCGGACCCGCATTATCGCCACGGCATCTGATCTGAAGATGACGCCTGCTCGGAGTGGCGACATCGATAAAGCGCTGCTTCCCACCATGCTTGCGCTGCACTCCAGGATCGGGCGCAGCGACAGCATCAAACCGTCCGGCCAACAAGCCGCGCGTGCGCTCTTTGGCGTCCTCGATGCCCACAAGCTCGAGCGCCTCGAACCAGCCCGCCCGGCCATCTTTGTAATGCGCGGCGACGCGTTCAAGTCGCATACCAGTTTGAGCATCGTTGATACGGTAGAGACCCGTTCCGATCCCGTGCCGCAGAGCGCCCACGGGATCATCGGCTGGAAGCATCATCAAGGAGGGATCGCTTAGCAGAAACGGAAACCCCGGATCGGGAGACTCCAGTGTTATCACGATCTGCAACCGCTTCGCCTTACGCACTGAAACAATGCCGAGGCGGTCAGCGGCCGCAGCCATGTGGTAGCGCAGCGAAACCACGGCATCATCGGCCTGAAAGCTGCGTCCATCGTGAAACTCCGCGCCGTCACGAAGGGTCACCGCCCAGACGGCGCCACCGTTCTGTGGCTCCCAGCTCTCCGCAAGTTCGCCCATAAGGCCACCATCGGGCCCGATCTCGGCAAGACAGTCGAAGACGCTCCCCGGAGCAACGAGCCGCCCCAGCACACCGTTTGCGCCTTCGGGCCCCGGCAACCGGCCAGGCGCCGCGAGCCGCAGCACACCGCTCGGGCCGGGCTCTGCCCGTAACGCAAGCCCCGACGCCGCCACGAGCGCCGCTGCCGCTCCTGTGCGGATCAGATGTCGGCGGCTGATCGCCGGGCGAATTCCTTGGGCGCTCACGGGCCCGATCGTTCCGAGACAGGCGCGGGGTGGCGTTGTCGCAGCGAATCCATGGTCCGGACAAGGCGCGACGAGATCCCGGGCTCCGAGAGCGCATGTCCGGCGCGAGGGACGATGAGGAGCTCCGAGCGCGGCCAGGCCCGGTGGAGCCTATGGGCCGAGACAGGCGGGCAAATCATGTCGTATCGCCCTTGCACAATGGTACCTGGGACGGTCTCGAGCCTATCTGCATGCGTAAGGATATAGCCGTCTTCGTCCAGGAAACCGCCATGGGTGAAATAGTGATTCTCTAGTCGCGCGAAAGCGCGCGCGTATTCGGCGGGGGACTCGGCGCCAGGACCATCATTGGCGATCGAAGCAAGGGTGTTTTCCCAGCCAGCCCAGGCGCGCGCGAACCGCGTTTCAAGGGCGAGATCGCCGGAGAACAACCGCCGATGATAGGCGGCAATCAGATCGGATCGCTCGTCTTCCGGGATCAATCGTTCGAAGTTTGCCCAGACGTCTGGCCAGAACTGCCCTGCACCGCCACCGTAGAACCAGTCGAGTTCGGCCTGTGTCATCAGGAAGACACCGCGCAAGACAAGATGCAGCGCGCGCTGGGGATGGGTCTCGGCGTAAATCAATGCCAGCGTCGCGCCCCAGCTCCCGCCGAACACGATCCAGGTCTCGATCCCGAGGGTTTCACGAATCGCCTCGATGTCCGCGACGAGATGCCAGGTGGTGTTGGCCTCTACCGACGCATGTGGTCGCGAGCGGCCGCAGCCGCGCTGGTCAAACAGAACGATCCGGTAGTGCGTTGGGTCAAAATAACGTCGCATCGCGGGGCTACACCCGCCCCCCGGCCCACCATGGAGGACAACAACGGGAACACCGTCCGGGTTGCCGCACTGCTCAACGTAGATCCGGTGGCCATCGCCCACACCCAGCATCCGCTGATCGTAGGGATCGAGCGGCGGGTACAGATATTGGGATGCACCCTTTTGTCCTGCCACCTTGTCCATGAAAGCCTATATAGCCTCGGAAGGGTCACCTTGAAGGGCTACTCCTAGCAGATCGGAAGCGAGGCCAACAGATGCCGAATGCGGGAACAACCGTTGACGCAAACGAAATTAATAAGTTTCAGGAGATGGCGGCCGAGTGGTGGAATCCGACGGGCAAGTTCAAGCCGCTGCATATGCTTAACCCTTGCCGCCTCGACTATATCACGGCCCAGATCGCATGCGAATTTGGGCGTGACCTGGCTGATGAGGCTCCCTTCGAAGGGATCAGGCTCTTGGATATCGGTTGTGGCGGCGGCCTGTTGTGTGAGCCCATGGCGCGACTCGGAGCCGAGGTTGTTGGCGCCGACGCGGCGGAGCGCAACATACCCGTCGCACGTCTACACGCGGAGCAATCCGCGCTTGAAATTGACTACAGGCACACCACCGCCGAGGCTCTGGTGGAAAAAGGCGAAGCGTTCGACGTCGTTCTCAACATGGAAGTGATCGAACATGTCGCCACGCCACAGGCCTATTTGAGAGCCTGCGCAGCACTTCTTAAGCCCGGCGGGCTGATGGTCTGTTCGACGATCAACCGCACGCCGAGGAGCTTTGCCCGGGCGATCGTCGGCGCGGAATACATCATGAGGTGGCTGCCTAAGGGAACCCACGACTGGTCCAAATTCGTCGCGCCAAATGAGCTATACGAGATGATCCGCGCGGCTGGTCTCGAACCAGTGGACAAGAAGGGCTTCGTGTTCGATCCGTTGGGTTGGACCTGGCGCGTGTCAGAGGACGATCTGTCGGTCAACTATGTGACCACAAGCGTGCGTGCGCCGTGACCAACACGCGTCGAGCTGGTGCGGCCTTCCATGTCTCCGACCGGTTCCAGGCGGCTCGCCGAGCACGTGATTAGCACCTAACTTTCTTGCGTTACTCTGTGGGGCCGTCCAGATCCTCGAATTGAAGACGCATCTCGCGCAGAACGGGCAGAACTGCCCGTACCCGGTCTTCCCCAATTCGCCGAACCACATCCTGAAGCATCGGTGCGATCGCGGCCAGCGCCGCGTCCCGGGCGGCCTCGCCGGCGGGACTGACGGTGACAAACTTTTGTCGCGCGTCGTTCCAGTCTGGACGGATATGCACGAAACCCGCGACTTCAAGCTTCCGAAGCGTGTTCGTCATGGCACTTCGGGTGACGTGGAACGCACGGGCAAGCTGAGCCGGCGTCCGCTCCCCGCCACTTCGCGCAAGATGGTTCATCACCGAGAAATGCGACAGTTCCATACCGGACGGCAGCGCCTTTGAAATGCGCGCGCGCGCCAACTGATCGGCCATGAAGATTTCACTAAACAGCGCGATCGCCAGGGTTTCTGTGCTCTGGTCAGGCATCGGGTTTCCGAAACGGTCTTTCATGGCTGAGCGACGGAATGCGCCGGCGCGCATCATCCACGTCAGCGAGCCGGAGATCAACGAAAGTCACCCCGGGAGGCGAGCCAGCATCTGCTAAGACATTTCCCCAAGGGCCCACCGCAAGGCTGTGCCCATAGGTCTCGCGAACCCGTCCGCGTGTCGCCGCATGCCGACCGGTTTGAGCCGGAGCGAGGACAAAGGCACCGTTTTCGATCGCGCGAGCCCGCAGCAAGGTTTCCCAATGGCCTGGACCGGTTGCGGGCGAAAATGCCGATGGAACTGTCAGAATCTGCGCACCTGCTTGCGCCAGCGCACCGTAGAGCATGGGAAACCGGAGATCATAGCAAATGGTAAGGCCGATTCTGACACCATTCACGTCGGCCAACAGGGCCTGGTCACCCGGCCTGTAAGCCGAGGATTCCCTATAGGTCTCCGTCTCGCTGACCTCGACGTCGAACATGTGGATCTTATCATAGCGCGCTGCAACCGACCCATCGGGGTAAAGCAAGAACGAGCGATTGACAAATCGCGTCTCGTCCCGGCCTAGCTTTAAGGCCAGAGACCCGATCAAGACGTGGACCCCGTGACGCGCTACGGCGTCCCGTAGGCCCGCAAGCGTTGGGTCCTCGGCCTCGGTTCTTAGTACGGCGGACTGTCTCGTCCGGCTTGTAGAGACGCAGTTTGTGACCTCGGGAGTGAGCACAAATTCTGCTCCGCCCGCGACCGCGTCGTCTAGGCGCAACAGCGTTTCAACCAGATTGGCTTCGGGATCGTCGGACGAATTGAGCTGGACTAGCGCCGCCCGCAACGCGCTAGTTTCCGAGCATTGGGTCGAGTTTGCCCTCCTTGTCGAGCGCATAGAGATCGTCGCAGCCGCCCACATGGGTCCCGCCGATAAAGATCTGAGGGACAGTATGTCGCCCATGCGCCCGGCTCATCATCGCTTGGCGGGCGTCGGGATTGCCGCTTACGTCGATCTCGGAGAAGCTGATGCCTTTAGCCGCCAAAAGACGCTTTGCGGCGTGGCAGAACCCACAGAGCGGAGATGTGTATATCTCAACTGATTGCATGGCGCGATCCCAATCCTGTCCCCGCCGGATATAGTCTACCATGGCGCCTTTGCAACGCGCGCCAGGACTAGGACCGAAACCGAGGCAGCGCCCGCGTCGAGGAGCGCGCGCGTTGCCTCGGTGAGTGTTGCGCCAGAGGTGAGCACGTCGTCCACAACTACGATGCGCCGCCCCACAATTTGCTTCGCTCGACTTGGGTGGGCCACCATGGCACCCGAGAGGTTCCCGAATCGCTCATCTCTGGAGCGGTTTTCCTGGCTTCCGGTTCGGCGGCGGCGAACGAGTGCGTCTACTAGGACGTCATGGCCGGTGATCGATCCTATTCCGTTTGCGAGAAGCGCCGCCTGGTTGAACCGCCGCGCAACCAGCCGCGTCCAATGGAGCGGGACTGGCACAAGCGCGCCGCCCGTCGGCAAGAGAACTGAGAGCCGCGCCGCCATCCAGCGAGCCGCGGGTTTCGCGATCTCGACACGGTCCCCATGCTTTAGCGCCAGGACCATGCGCCGACCCTGTCCCGTATACATGAATACCGCACGCCCTTGATGCCAAAGTGGGGGGGTATTGAGGCACGCGTCGCATAGCGGCCGCGCACCCGCTGCTTCACCGATCATTGGCAGACCGCAAGCGTCACAGGACAGACCGTCAATAAAGGCCGTATCTACCCAGCAAGCTCCGCACAGCGCGTGGGCATCCTCAACAAGTGTCCCGCAGGCCGCGCACTGCCCTGGAAACAGGACCTTGAGGGCATTTTGCAATTGCACGTTCTCGCTCCTAGGTTCTTGCCATATGACCCAGAGGCTCACCGATCTATCCGCCCTTGAGGCGCATCGCAAAAGGGCAAGCCCTGGCCCGGTGTCCGACCTCCACCGCACGGTCAGGAACGAGCTCATTGAGAGGCTCTCAGGGGTTAACAAATCATTTAGATCCCCCGTCGTGGTTACTCCGTTCGCTGGCGTCTGGAACGGGGCGTTGGATGGAGCGCAGGTGGGACCGCCCACCGACGTGCTGGCGCTCGGCGCGGGCAGGCATGACCTTGTGGTTCACGCATTTGCGCTTCACTGGGCCGACGATCCGCTGGGTCAGCTCATCCAATGTCGTCGAGCCCTGCGCCCCGACGGTCTGTTCCTGGCCGCAACGCCGGGGGGGCGGACCTTGACGGAGTTGCGCGGGGTGTTGGCAGAGGCGGAAACTCAAATCCGTGGCGGGCTTTCCCCGCGTGTGGCTCCAATGGCCGAGATCCGCGATCTGGGTGCTCTTTTGCAGCGCGCGGGATTTGCGATGCCTGTGGCCGACGCCGAAGCAATCAATCTGACCTACGGCTCCTTAGGTGATCTGATGCGGGACTTGAGAGCCGTCGGCGAGACCAACGCGCTGCGCGACCGGGACCGGCGGCCGCCGCCGCGAGCGCTATTTGAAACAGCCGAGCGGCTCTATGCGGAGCGCTTTCCGGCTCCGGATGGCCGAATTCAGGTCACCGTCGAGATGATCTATTTGGCGGGCTGGGCGCCCTCACCGGAACAGCCCAAGGCACTCCGGCCCGGAAGCGCAACGGCCCGACTTGCTGATGCCTTGGGCACTACGGAGCAGGATCCGGGGTCGTCC
>JBCCKB010000236.1:0-5930 GCA_039027595.1 Pseudomonadota bacterium
CCGCAATTGCATGATCGCGATCAGTGCGATGCCAATGAACATCTCGCGTAGCGCTGCTTTCTGTACGCCCCCTAGCGCCGCTGTCCAGCCTTCGAGAAAACGGCTTCCCTCTAGAACCAGCACCACGGCAAGGGCCCCGATCACGGCACCCGCCGTGTTTCCCGTGCCGCCCGCCGTCAGCGCAAGGAAAATGTAAATCGTGATGAGCGGCCGAAAGATGTCTGGGGCGATATAGCTGGTGTAGTGGGCGTAAAAGGCCCCAGCGAGGCCCAGAATAGCAGCACCGAGGGCGAAAGCCTGGATCTTGAAACGCTTGATGGGTTTGCCCGCGACGGCCGCCGCCGTGTCGTCGTCGCGGATGGCGCGGAGCGCACGGCCCCAAGGCGCGCGGCGCAGTCTCTCGGTCACCGCCCAAACGCCAGCAACCGCGACAGCCACGAGGGCAAATGATAGCATATTGAATTGCAAGGGCGCGAGTTCGCTTCGCCAGGGCCCGGGGATGCCAGATATCCCGTCCGACCCATTGGTGAGCCATATTTCGTTGGCCGCTATCAGTCGAACGAGCTCAGAAAAGCCAAGCGTGACGATCGCCAGATAGTCCCCACGCAAACGTAGGGTGAGCCGGCACATCAGCCCGCCCGCAAGGGCCGCGAGACAGGCCGCAAGCGTAAGACCAACCGGAATTGGAAGCCCTCCAAAGGTCGTGGCGAGCGCCGACGCGTAGGCGCCGAGGGCAAAGAACCCGGCCATGCCAAGATTGATCATCCCTCCCATCCCCCAGATCACGTTGATCCCAAGGGCGAGAAGCGCATAGATCCCGGCAAAGGTCGCAACCGAGAAAAGCCAGCTCAACATCAATATGCCCTTTCGCCCAAGAGACCGCGGGGTCGGAAGGTGAGCACCAGGACAATCGCGAAAAAGCCCACGGCGGACTTGTAAGCAGGCTCCAGAACCAGCGCCGACATCTCTTCACCAATTCCGACGACCATTGCGCCCAAGACGGCGCCCGGAATTGACCCAAGTCCACCCACGACGGCGGCCGCGAAGATTGGCAATATAAACCTGAAACCCGTGAGCGGATCGATTGAGGTTCCCAGGCCAAACAGCATCCCACCAATTCCCACCAACCCCATGCCGGTAAAGGCCACGACGCGCCCCACGAAAGCTGCGTCGATACCCTTTAGGTCGGCCAGACCCGGGTTGTCGGCCACCGCCCGCATTGCCTTGCCCATCCGGGTGTATTTCAGTGCAACGAAAACAACGGTCATGATCACCACCGCGAGCATCAGGTTATCAAGTTGCTGGGGGTTCACGCGCACATCACCGAAGCGGATGTCGCGCACGAGCGGTAAATCATATCCGCGCAGATCGTTTCCAAAGAAAAACCGAACAATGTTCTCGAGAACGATCGTCAGGGCGATAGAGGCTATGGCCGTTGTCAGCGCGCCGTGCTTGCGCAGGGGCTTCAGTGCGATCTCGTCGCTGACCAGACCAACCAAGCCGGCAACAAGGAATGCAAATCCGAGCGAGGGCACGGCGGGCAAGCCCCACGTAACGTTTGCCACCAGCCCCGCGAAAGCTCCGACGGTGGCGTGGCTCGCAACGGCGAAGTTGGGAAAGCGAAGGACCGCGAAGATCGCCGTGAAGCCGATCGTCGGGATTGCAAGAAGTGCACCGGTGATAACGCCGTTGACCAAGAACTGGGGAAAGAGCTCGAGCATGTATTGGCTACGCCCTCACCAATCTAAGGACCCCGGGGCGACGGGATAGCCGCCCCGGGGCTCCAAGGGCGCCCGTTCAGACCCGTTCAAACATCGAGGGTGCACCACCCGAAATCTGATTGAACAGGAACTGGGTGCCCGTGATGTCACCGATCTCGTCAAAATCGCAAGGTCCAGAGGCACCGCTGTAGTTCACCGCGCCTCCGGAAGCGAGGATCTCCATCCCAGCCGTGGCATCGGACACTTCGCCACCGTCGCCCTGGCTTATCGATCGAAGCGCATCCTTTATCGCCGAGCCGCTGGCATCGCCTGCTGCGGTTGCCGCCAGGACCGCGAGGTTGGCGTGGTCGTAGGTCTGCGCCGAGTAGGGATCCACCACATCGACGCCCAGGGCGGCCTGCACATTGGCATAGGCCGAGCTGCCTATGGCCGGGGCGCCTTCCCAGGTGAAAAGGCCCTCGGTGACCTCCTCCGGCAACGCTTCAAGGACGGTCGGGTTGACCGCATACGCGGGCCCGATGATCTTTCCCTCGTATCCCGCTTGCCAGATGTCGCGCAAAACCACTGTCGAATCCGCCGCATAACCACCCAGCATAATGAAGTCGGGATTGGACCTCAGGATCGTGTCGACTTCGGAGCGATAGGTGCTCTTGTCCGCCTCGTAGATCAGGCTTTCCATGCCAATCCCAGCGCCTTCCGCCTGGGTGGCCAGAATGTCGATGGAGCTCTGCGCGAATGGCGTCTGAGGCCCAATCCACGCCATCCCCGTCGTACCCTGGCGAAGCATAAAGTCGCCCGCGACTTGAATTTGAAGGACGGAGTTTGGCTGGGTTCTCGCGATATAGCCCATATGGGGAAGCTGGGTGATGCTGTCCGCGCCCGAGACGGTGAAGAGCATAACGCCGTTTTCCCAGCAGAGCGGAGCAACCGCCGTCGTGATCGACGATGCCCACGTGCCAATGACCACCGAGACACCATCGACGTCGATGAGCTTTCGCACCGCACGTACGGCAGCCTCGGGATTGGTCTGGGTGTCCTCGCTGACAAGATCAATCTGGCCGCCAAGCAGTCCTCCCGCCTCGTTCACGGAACTGAACACGCTTGCCGCAGCATCTCGCATGGACGGGCCATATGTGCCGCCAACGCCGGTCAAAGGGGTGAGCGTCCCGAACGTGATCGCGCTGCCTTGTGCCCGCAGGATGGCGGGCGCGGCGAGCACTGCCGCACCCGCCATCAATATGGTTCGACGGTCGGGGCCAAACTTGGTGATCCGGTTTGTCATAAATAATCTCCCTCTTCTACCTGTGGGTCGGGTGTTATCCCCCCAAAAAGGCGCGCCGGACAGTTTCATCCGCGGCCAACTCACTTGCCTTGCCATCAATGTGATTTCGGCCTGCTGTCAGGATATAAGCCCGCTCGGCCAGGTCCAGCGCATCAAGCGCATTCTGCTCTACTAAAATCACGGCGACACCCGCGTCACGAATACCGCGAATGGTCTCGAAGAGCTCCTTGGTCGCAACTGGCGAAAGACCCGCTGAGGGCTCGTCTAGAAGCATGAGCTTAGGCGCGACCATCAACGCAATCGCCACGGCCAGGACCTGCCTTTGCCCACCTGACAAGCTGCGGGCAGCTTCCGAGCGTTTCTCGGCGAGCATTGGGAACTTCGCATAGAGTTCCACAATCCGCTTGCGAACGTCTTTTGGTGCGAGGTAGCCCCCGATCTCAAGGTTCTCGTGGACACTCATGCTTGGAAAAACGTTTGCCTCCTGCGGGACATAGGCCACTCCACGGTTTGCGACATCCCGGGGTTTCAATCCATTAAGCGGTTCGTCTTGTAAATAAATGGATCCTTCGCGGGCCGATAATTGTCCGGCAATGGCTTTCAAGAGCGTGGATTTCCCAGCGCCGTTCGGCCCGAGGATGGCGACGATTTCGCCGCGATCCGCGCGGAGACTAACCCCCTTCAGGATCGTGTCAGAGCTCGCATAGCCCGCAACCACATTCTGTGCGCTGAGCAAGCTCATCCGCGCTTGCCAAGATAGGCATCCTGAACCCGTGGATCTGAAGCGATGTCCTCGAAGCTGCCCTGCATCAGCGTCCGGCCCTGTGCCATGACGACAACGGGATTGCAGATGCGCGCCACAATATCCGTGTCGTGTTCCACGATCAGGAAGGTCAGACCGTCTTCCTCGTTCAATTGCTGAATGCGTTCAGCAATCTCAGCAGCAAGTGTCGGGTTCACACCAGCGACGGGCTCGTCAAGGAGGATCATGCGCGGTTGGGCCATGAGGGCGCGCCCTATCTCCAGAAGCTTTTTCTGTCCGCCGGAGAGGGCATCGGTGAGGTTTTCGAGCACATGGTCGAGCAGCAATCGTTTCGCGATGGCGTGCGCGCGATCGATGAGCTCTGCCTCTCGCGTTTTGGCCAATCCGGGCGCGAATAGTGCCGCCAGCATCCGCTCTCCCGGCTGATCAGCACCATGCAGAAGCAAGGTCTCAAGGACCGTCAGGGTCGGAAACCCACGCGCGATTTGAAACGTCCGGACCACTCCATGCTTGTTGATCTCGTCGGGTGTCAGGCCCGTAATCTCGTCCCCCGCGAAGAGCACGCGTCCGCTCTGAGGTGGGATCACACCGGAAATGCAATTGAACGCTGTCGTCTTCCCAGCACCGTTTGGTCCAATGAGAGCCGTGACGGTGCCTTGTGCAACATCGAAGCTGGCATCGGACAAGGCCTGTACGCCGTAAAAACTGCGACTTAGCTTGTGAACGTGCATGAGGGGCGCGGTCGAAGACACGGGCGTCGGCTTATCCGTCAGGGTTTGAGGTTGCATATCCCAGAGAATGGCCGGCGCCAGATCTCCTGCAAGAGAAAACTCGATTGCATTCCCTCTCGCCCGTGCCACGCTAAGCGCATCGTCCATTTATTCCACATTGGCGCCAGGAGGATGGGATGCGCATAAAGTTCGAGAACTGCGATCTGTTTGACGGCACGGGCGACACAGTTCTGCGCGGGATTCATGTCCTTGTGGCCGACGGAAAGATTGCTGACGTCTCGGAGACAGCGATCGGGGCGGACGCGGACCAGGTCATGGATGCAAGTGGCCATACCTTAATGCCAGGGCTGATTGACGCGCATGTGCATGTGGCGGCCGCGACGCCGAATTTGGCGGCACTTGAGGCCATGCATCCCAGCTACGTTGCCCATTGGACGTCTCAGTATATGTCGGCGATGCTGGATCGTGGCTTCACGACGGTGCGCGATGTGGGTGGCGGCGACGCCGGGACAAAACGGGCCCAGGCCGAGGGCTTGATCAGAGGGCCGCGTTTGTTCACGTCCGGAAAGGCTTTGGGTCAGACTGGTGGGCACACCGACTTTCGCGGAACCAGCCGCGCCGATATCGGCGATCTGCAACGCAGACACCTGCCGTCTCTAGGCCGCATCGTCGACGGCGTGCCGGCATGCTTGCAAGCGGCCCGGGACGAGCTTCGGCTTGGCGCCGACTTCATCAAGATCATGGCAAACGGAGGGGTTGCGACCCCGACGGACCCCATCGATTGGATCCAGTTCACGGCTGAGGAAATCCAGGCGATGGTCGCTGTGGCGGAAGCCTCGTGCACCTATGTCGCCGCGCACACGTATACCGCTAGGGCCATTGAACACGCCTGCGTCAACGGGGTGCGCAGTTTGGAGCACTGCAATCTAATTGATGACCGTGTTGCGGGGATCCTGAAGGATCGCGGCGCCTTTGCCGTGCCGACACTTGTAATCTACGACTGTCTAGAGCGCCACGCGGATGCGATCGGGCTCGGAGGCGACAATCGAGAGAAGAACCGACGGGTGCGCGAAGCGGGGTTAAAGTCCCTCGAGACCTTATCCCAAGCCGGCGTCCCTATGGGGTATGGGACCGACCTGCTGGGCTGGATGCACAACGATCAATCGATGGAATTTACCCTACGCGCGCAGGCCCTGCCAGCCGCGGATATCCTTCGCTCCGCCACTTCGGTGAACGCGGACATCCTCGGGAGACCCGACCTGGGACGCGTCGTCCCAGGTGCCACCGCTGACCTGATCCTGGTCGCGGGCGACCCTGTTGCCCAAATTGACTGCCTGAGCGGGCAAGGTGAACGGATACCGCTCATCTTGCAGGAAGGCCAAATCGTCAAGCACATGCACTAACGCGCGAGTATCTTCGAACGGCCCGCAAAG
>JBCCKB010000237.1:0-5927 GCA_039027595.1 Pseudomonadota bacterium
CTTATCCCAATATAGGCCGTTATAGCCACGCCGGAATGGTATCGCGCGATATTATCTCGTCATAGTCCGGTCTGCCACGGATGACAGCGAATTGATGCCCATGTGCCAGGACTTCGGGCACCAAGGGGCGGGTGTTGTATTCCGACGCCATGACGGCTCCATAGGCCCCCGCCGAGCGAAAGGCGACCAAATCGCCGGCAGTGAGCGGCGGCAGGTCGCGCGCCTTGGCAAATGTGTCGCCCGTTTCGCAGACAGGCCCGACAATATCGTAAGGCGCGAGATCGATGCCCGCTACTGGTTCGTTTACGGGGACGATGTCGTGCCAGGCGCCATAGATCGCGGGGCGTATCAGGTCGTTCATCGCCGCATCCAGGATCAGGAAGTCCCGGCCTTCGCCGCGCTTGACGTAAAGCACTTGGGTAACGAGAAGGCCTGCGTTTCCGGAAATCAGCCGCCCGGGCTCAATCTCGATCTCGCATCCCAGGTCACCCACGGTGCGTTTGATGAGGGCGCCGTACTCCATCGGCAGTGGCGGGGCGTCGTTCGAGCGCTCGTAAGGAATGCCAAGGCCGCCGCCCAGATCGAGGCGCTTGATCTGGTGTCCGTCCGACCGCAGGGTCCGGGTCAATTCCGCCACCTTGCCGTAGGCTTCTTCGAATGGCGCGAGCGCGGTCAGTTGCGAACCGATATGCACGTCGATCCCCACCACCTCGATACCTGGCAGGCGGGCCGCTTCGGCATAAACCTCGCGCGCCCGGGCAATTGGAATGCCAAACTTGTTCTCCGACTTGCCGGTCGCAATTTTCTCATGCGTTTTGGCGTCCACATCGGGATTGACGCGGATTGTGATGGGTGCCGAGGTTCCCATGTCGCGGGCAATTTCCGAAAGGAGCTCCAGCTCTGGTTCGCTTTCGACGTTGAACTGGCGAACACCGCCGTCCAGGGCAAGCCGCATCTCTTCGGGCGTCTTGCCAACGCCCGAAAAGACTATCCGATCGCCGGGGACGCCGGCGGCGCGCGCGCGCCTGTACTCACCGCCCGAAACCACGTCCATGCCCGCGCCGAGGCCTGCCATGACCTTCAGCACGGCCTGGTTCGAGTTTGACTTCATGGCGTAGCAGACGAGATGCGGCATTCCCTGGAGCGCATCATCAAAGAGCCGGAAGTGCCGGGTCAGCGTCGCCTGGGAGTACACGTAGAACGGCGTGCCCACGTCGGCCGCGATCTCGGGTATCGGCACATCCTCGGCATGGAGGAGAGCGTTCTGATAGAGAAAGTGATCCATTGGGGTCTCGCGCCTGGGTCCGACCGGCCCTAGCGCGCGACCGCACGATGTTCAATTCGAAACGCGGTTAGGACCCATCACATGCTGTTTGTGTGCTTGTGTTTTTTGCTTCCGCCGGCCTGGTTTCGCGGGCGAATGAGCCTCACATTGGCCATCAGATCGCGGCCGCCATCAAGGTTCAGTTCCACCTCAGAGGCTCCATCGGTATCCGTATTCACCGTCATGTCCCAGGTGTTGCGAAGATAGCCAGCAATCGCATCGATGCGCGGTCGTGTGTATTGTCCGCCCGCGGGGGTGCCGATCATGACGCCGCCAAACACAAGGGCCTGCATGTCATCGGCGGCAAATCCACCGGTTTGTTGGGTCAACCAACTGTTGTAGCCATCGACAATCTGTCCAGCCTCGTTGACCGAGGATGGGTTCCAGAAATGCGCGACGAGCCCGCAGTTGGGCGCATCGCCCATGATCACCATGCCGACACAGGTCGCAAATCCCGCAGAGCTGAGCATGCCTCCGCGACCGCATACCCAGAACGCGCTGCCCTCGGGGGACTTCTGCCAGTTGGCGCCTGCAACCGTCCCGTCGTTTTTGATCACTGCCATAGGTCCATCCAATCCTGATCCGCCCCGACCGAAAGGTGACTACCAGACGTGGCCTTAATGGGGCGTTTCGAAGACTTCGCTCAGATTGGTCGCGACCGCAGGAAGAGAAAGAGCGGCAAACCGCACGAGACCCCAATGCAGTACGTCGCGGGGACGGCGAGGAGCGCGATCCAGTTCTTGCGGGTCCAAGTTTCGGCGATGATCCAGACGGTGAGCGCAATCGCGGCGATTGTCAGGTCCCAGGTCAGGCCCGTGGTCGAGGCATTGACGTACCATGCATCGATCAGGCCCGAGAGCCCGGTTCCGGTCTCGCGCATATGGGAAACGAACCAGTACATCGGATGGATTGCCCCCCAGATCGCAAGGCCAAGATAAATCAGACGGAGGGGGCGCATGTCGACTACGTGCCTGGGCCAACGCCAATGGTTGGTCCCGAGTTGCCACTTGTGTCGCGCTGAGGCTCTGGCGCGCCGTCCGCGCCGCAGCACGCGAGCACGCAGAGCGCGATAAGGGCGGCTATCTGCTTCATCGGCCCGAGACGCTGACGCCAACGCCGCCCACGCCGCCCGACACCGTCGGGCTTACCGAGACGCCACCCGAGCCGATGCCCACGCCAATCCCGAGATCAGGACCGCTGGTGCAGCTTGCGGCCCCAAGGGCGACCAAGAGAGCGACGGTTCGGATCATGCCAATTTCTCTTTCCACCTGGCAATCTGTTCGCGCACGCGCACAGGGGCTGTGCCGCCGTATGAAGTGCGGCTTGCTACCGATTTGTCCACCCCAAGGACATCGAATATGCCGCCTGTAATGCCGGGATGCACCTGCTGGAGGTCGTTGATCGTGAGATCTGCGAGGCCACAGCCCCGGGCCTCGGCGAGGGCCACGAGGCGTCCGGTCACGTGATGCGCCTCGCGGAACGGCAAACCGAGCACACGCACGAGCCAGTCTGCAAGGTCCGTGGCCGTCGAGAAGCCCGAAGACGCCGCGTCACGAAGTGCATCCGGCTGAGCGGTCATGTCGGCCACCATGCCCGCCATGGCCGCGAGGCTTAGGATCAGCGTGTCGGCGGCATCAAATACCTGCTCCTTGTCCTCCTGCATATCCTTGGAATACGCCAGAGGCAGGCCCTTCATGACGGATAGAAGCGCCGTCATCGCACCGAAGATCCGGCCCGTTTTGGCTCGGATCAGCTCGGCGGCGTCGGGGTTCTTCTTCTGAGGCATGATTGAGGAGCCGGTGGAGAAGCGGTCCGACATCGCCACAAAGCGGAACTGCGCGGAGGACCAGATCACAAGCTCTTCGGAAAGCCGGGAGAGATGGGTTGCGGTGATCGCAGCTGCCGCCAGAAACTCGAGCGCGAAATCGCGATCAGAGACGGCGTCTAGCGAGTTGGCCATCGGCCGGTCAAAGCCAAGCGCGGTGGCCGTCGCGTCCAGGTCGATTGGGAACGGCGTGCCCGCAAGCGCCGCGGCACCTAAGGGGCTTTCGTTCATCCGCGCCCGCGCGTCGCGAAAGCGGCTTCTGTCGCGGTCAAACATCTCGATATAGGCCAGCATATGGTGGCCCCACGTCACGGGCTGGGCGGTCTGAAGATGGGTAAAGCCCGGCATCACCCAGTCTACTCCCGCCTCGGCTTGGCCAAGAAGGGCGCGTTGAAGCGCGCCGATGCTTTTTATCGCCACATCGCACTGGTCGCGCACCCAAAGCCGGAAGTCGGTCGCAACCTGATCGTTCCGGCTGCGCGCGGTGTGCAAGCGCCCGGCCGGCTCCCCGATCAACTCCTTGAGGCGGGCTTCGACATTCATGTGAATGTCTTCAAGGGCCGCCGTGAACTGGAAGTCCCCGCCTTCGATCTCTGACAAGACCGTGAGCAACCCTTCCCGGATCGCGTCCGCATCGCTATCCGTAATGATGCTCTGCGCAGCAAGCATGGCGGCGTGGGCACGGGATCCTTCGATGTCCTGGGCGGCGAGCCGCTGGTCGAACCCGATCGAGGCGTTGATCGCCTCCATGATCGCGTCCGGACCGGCAGCGAAACGTCCGCCCCACATCGCATTCGAGGTCTTGTCGTTCATGGGACTAAGTCCGGAGGAAGTATGAGAAGCCTGACGTCCGCCGTCCTCTACACGGCCCTAGCCTTTGGTGCAAATCCAGCGCTGGCGGACAGCTCCGAGCTCGAAGCCCTGCGCGAAGGCAGCATGAAAAAGCTTGTTTTCGCAGAAGCGGCACCGGTCTCGGAGGCCGCATTCACTGACCCCTCGGGTGCCGAGCACCGCTTGTCCGATTGGCGGGGAAAATTTGTTCTGCTGAATTTCTGGGCGACATGGTGCGCCCCGTGTCGCCACGAGATGCCTGCGCTGGATGCGCTCCAAGGGGAGTTTGGGGGCGACACCTTTGAGGTGGTCACCGTGGCAACGGGCCGAAATTCGCTCGGCGGGATTGATCGCTTCTTCGCGGAGGCAGAGATCAAGAACCTGCCGATACTACTTGATCCCAAGCAGGCTCTGGCCCGCGAAATGGCCGTTCTTGGCTTGCCGATTACGGTGGTGATCGACCCCGAGGGCCGCGAGATTGCCAGGATGCGCGGCGACGCCGAATGGTACTCGGACAGCGCAAGGGCGATCGTGGCGGCGTTGATTTCGGGGTCTTGAACGACGCAAGGGACAGGTCGGCTCCAGCGGTCGGCGCAACCCAAAAATTTACGCGATATTAGGAGTTTGACCGCCAATCTCGCGCTGACCCGAGTTCAGCGGAGCCGCCGTAATGACCACCCATGTCGCCCCCGTTGCTGCAGAGGCGACCAACGACAGCCCGCTGGACCTCGCCTTGGACGAGCGGGACCGGGACGTTCTCCGCACCGTCGACATGGCCGTCAAGAACCGGCAGGTCCGTCTTGCCTTTCAGCCAGTTGTTTCGGCTGCGCAACCAAACCGGCCCGCCTTCTACGAGGGACTTGCGCGCGTTCTCGACGACACGGGTCGCCCAATTCCGGCGCGTGATTTCATAAATGAGATCGAGACCGACGAGATCGGGCGTGCGCTTGATTGCGTGGCCCTCGAGCTTGGGCTGAAGGCTCTAATGGCCAACCCCGAGCTGAAATTGTCGATCAACATGTCGGCCCGTTCGATCGGGTATCGCCGTTGGGTGCAGACACTTGAACGCGGCCTTTCTGCGGGATCGTCCGCGATGGCGGGCCGGCTGATCCTCGAGATCACAGAAGCATCGGCCATGGTGATGCCGGACGTGGTTCAATCCTTCATGATGAGCCTTCAGAACCAGGGGATCACCTTCGCGCTCGACGATTTCGGCGCGGGCTACACCTCGTTCAGGTATCTCAAGAGCTTTTACTTCGATATCTTGAAGATCGACGGTCAGTTCATCCGGGGCGTCAACAATGATCCCGACAATCAGGTGCTCATCGAGGCGCTCGTGGGGATCGGACGACAGTTTGGCATGTTCACGGTCGCCGAAACCGTGGAGACGGAGGCCGAGGCAAGATATCTCACCGCTGCGGGCGTCGACTGCCTTCAGGGGTATCTCTACGGCGCGCCATCCCTGAAACCGGAGTGGACGGCGTCAGCCTAGTCGCCGCCGAACCCCTCATCGCAGGCCGCCTCCAGGGGCGCTCTTTGGTGCACCCCAAGGCGCGCTAACGCGGCGCGTGACCGCCCGTCGGCGAGATCACCACCAAACGCCGCTTTCCGTTTGAACCGCTTCCCTGGGGCAGCCCGCACTCGGTTGCGCTTCCGCTGAGCAGTGCATACGACTGGGGGTGGAGTCGGCGGGAGCGCCCTCAAGCCCGGTTTCCCGCCTTGATATGCCCAATTTCGGGAGAGGAGAACTTCATGACCAATGTCGTCATTGCGTCCGCCGCGCGCACGCCGGTGGGCAGCTTCAACGGAGCATTCGCCACCACCCCCGCCCATGACCTCGGCGCCGCCGTGCTCGAAGCCGTGGTTGACCGGGCGGGCATCGACAAGGCGGATGTCAGCGAGACGATCCTTGGACAGGTGCTCACGGGCGGTCAGGGTCAGAATCCC
>JBCCKB010000238.1:0-5921 GCA_039027595.1 Pseudomonadota bacterium
CTTGATGGCGTCGCCTTCCGCGGCCACCACGTCGCGAAGAAGCGAGGGCCAAACCTCCACGAGTGCCACATGCCGCGTAAGGGGCTCGAACGGCCAAACCGCGATCTTGCCGGGAAAGACTTGGCGAAGCCGGGCCAGACGAGCCATTCCGGTCATAACCTGGCCCCCAACGGAGCCAGCGCCGCCCATTTGCCAGCAGGTGAAGCTTCCCCGGGCTCGGCACTCCGCCCTGCGGCGTTCTGCTTGGCCGTGATCGGGCGTGCGGTCGTGCTTCTTTCGGGGCAGATGGGCCACGTCGCGTTTAAGCCCGTTGAACCAGAACGGACCCGTCCCGGGAAGTTGCGCGTTCAGCGCACCGGCGAGGTCAAAACGCGTATTGCCCCGCGGTGTGTCATCGAGGTTTCGTGCGTAAAACTCCCACACTTCAAGCGGGTCGGCGGCCCCGGTCAGCGCCGTCGCGAACCCCTCGGGGTAGCCGAACGGAAAGTCAAAGCCGATCATCAGTCTGCGACCATGGTCAAGCTCGGATGAAATGAGTTGGCAAAGCCACGCGATCGCTGTGTCGCGGTTTCTTAGATAGACGGGATCCAGCTCCCTACCGCCCAACACCGCTCCAGCCCAGATCGCGTCCTTGCGGGGGCGGGCCCCGGTATCATTTCCGGACGACCAGTCGACAACGGCGAAGGATGAAAAGCGCGTCATAGACCGAGTTCCACCGCAATGAAGTCGGCGATCGCGCGGGTGTCGTCGAGCGGCAGAAGCGGAAGGCTTCCCGTCTCTGGATTGCCCGTGGAGGCTATGGCGCGAACCGATGGATCGCCTGGCGCGATAAGCTCCTGACCAGTCTCCGGACGGTGCGCTTCGATTTTGGGCTGCGGTCCCGATTTGAATCCCTCGACAAGCACCAAGTCGACCGGCGCGAGTTTGGTCAGAAGATCGTCGAGTTCTGGTTCTGGCGCATCGCGAAGTTCGTGCATCAATGCCCAACGGCGACCCGAGGCGAGCAACACTTCCCGTGCGCCCGCCCCCCGGTGACGATGGCTGTCCTTTCCGGGGCGATCCAAATCGAAAGCGTGATGTGCGTGTTTCATCGTTGAGACCGTCAGACCGCGTTGCGTGAACTCGGCCACCAAACGCTCCATAAGCCCGGTCTTGCCAGAGTTTTTCCACCCAATGATTCCCCAAACCTTCATAGCATCGTTTCGGCGCGCACAAGGTCGTCAGGCGTGTTGATGTTGAAGAATGGATCCTGCGGTTCGGCGGAAAAGGGAACCGTGGCGGCCCCGTGCCGATCGCTCCATTGCACCACCTTGCGCACCCCGCCACGAAGTGCCTCGCGCAGGTCGTCGCGAAGAGCCGTCGGCCAGAGACCGAACGTGGGGTGGCGCACAAGACGGGTGCCGTCCGGTGTTGCCGCGAGGGCGATGGCCGTTCCCGATGCCTCGGCGCCTGATTTGAGGCGCTCGGCGAGGTCATCTGGAAAAAACGGCGTGTCCGCCGCAACAGTGATGATCTCCGAGCCGCCCTCAGTGGCCGCCCAATCCAACCCCGCAAGAATACCTGCCAGCGGTCCGGCGAAGTCTCCGATGCTATCGGGAACGGTGGTCAGTCCCCAGTCCACGAACCGTTGAGGGTCGCCATTGGCATTCAGCGCGATCTTGTCGACCTGCGGCGCGAGGCGCTCGATGACAAGGCTTAGGATCGACCGTCCGCCAACGTTCCGAAGGCACTTATCGCCGCCGCCCATCCGTGTCGCCAGCCCTCCTGCAAGGATCACGCCCATGGGACGGCTCATTGCCTGAACGCAGGCGCCCCGCAGAGCGCCCCTCTTCTCCTCGCGGTTGCAGCGTCAGCCATTTGCGCCCTTCCGCCGGTGGCGCTTGTTCTCTTGGGGAACCGACGCCGGGTCCGTGTCGCGTATGAGCCGGTCCTCGCCCGACAGGCATATGAAGCGTTGGCCCCGAAGCCTTCCGATAAGCGTCAGGTTCACCTGGCGGGCGATATCGACACCCCACGCCGTGAACCCGGACCGTGAGACCAGGATTGGGATCCCCATCAGCGCGGTCTTGATCACCATTTCCGAGGTGAGCCGTCCGGTCGTATACAGGATCTTGTCGGAGGCAGTCACATCTTCCAGGTGCATCCAGCCCGCGATCTTGTCGACCGCGTTGTGCCGGCCCACATCCTCCATGTAAACCAGCGGGCGGTTTTCCTGGCAAAGAACGGTGCCGTGGATCGCGCCGGCTTCAAGGTAGAGAGAGGGCGTACGGTTGATGGTCTCGGACAGCCCATAGAGCCAGGAGGTTCGCAGCTCCGCCTCGGGCAGGGACCGTCCGTGAAGTCCTTCCATCATGTCGCCGAAGACCGTCCCCACCGCGCAGCCCGAGGTCCTTGTCTTCTTTTTGAGTTTCTGCTCGTAAACCGTCGTTCCATCGGTGCGCACAACCACCGTCTCGAGATCCGCGTCGTAGTCGATCCCAATGATTGCCTCATCGGGACTAAGCATGCCCTGGTTCTTCAAGAACCCAAGGGCCAGAAAGTCGGGGTAGTCGCCGATCGTCATGGCCGTCACGATCTCCTGGCCGTTCAGGAAGATCGTCAGTGGGCGTTCTTCGACGACGCGTGTTGCGACCTCGGATCCGGTCTGATTCCTGCCCGCGACACTGCGCGTCAGCCGACCCGCCATGGGATCAGGCGCGATCAGATAGCTGTCCGTGTCATCGCGAAGCGCCATTGCCCTGTCCGAGTACATCAATCCCCCTTGAACCTATCGCAATGGCGCAGGAAGGCGACCCATAAAATACGGGTCCGAATCTGCCATCCATCTGATTTCGAACGCAGTTCCCCCTGGAGGATGCGATCGCGCCGATGCCGTTGATCCATCCCGGCGCGCTGACCCGAAGCCGAGCAGGTACTCTTGCCTTCTTCTCTTTGGAAATATCCCAGGGGGAGCCCGAGGAGGAGGATCCCCCTCGGCGCGTTCGTTGTCGCGCGGGCGTGAGCCACCCCAGGCGCCCTCAGTTGCCGCGGGCGTCGAGAACGCTCTGGTTGTCGTCGCTGTCATCGTCCACGATTGTGCGGCTTGAAACGTCTGGCCGTGAAGCGAACCAAGTTGATGTTCTGTTTGGAAACCAGCTCATGGGGGTTTCTTCGAACCCGGGGACCGCGCGCAAGACGCGGGTGACAGCCAGGTTGCAGGTGGCTCGTGGGGCGGCACCATGGGCCTCGGCGGCCCTGATCGCCGCGTCCGCCTGGTCTTGGCTCACCGCGACCTGCTGAAGGCGAACAGAGTAGGTGACCCGTGCATGGTAGTCGAGATAGACCGCGAGCGCGTGATCATCCATGCCATAGTGGACGTCATTGCGCTCGGGTGTCCGGGCCAAATTGTAAGATCCCGCTGGGTCAAACATGACCCGTTCACGGCCGTCGATCAAAAGCGCGCTATGGGCGCCCGAACCGTTTCGCGTGCTGGTCACGGTGATCAACGTCAGCGTTGGCGCATCGCCCGAGACCCATCGCGCGCGGGCAACAGCCGTGTCCGGTGCCCAGACCCGTTCGGCGCCGCAGGCCGCACAGCTTAAGGAAAGGGCGACACCCACGATCGCCCGCGCGGTTGCAAACAACCGATCAGCCGTTGAAAACCGCCAGAAACACCAGGAAAGCAAGGACGACGATCACGACCCATTTCGCGAAGTTCATGAATGACGCGAAGGTCTTCTCATGTCCGGAGATATCCATCGAACCGTGCTTGTGGTCGGCCATGATGCAATTCCTTCTCGCTACCCACACCCGCGTCGCTTAGCCGATTTGCGGACGCCTGTCACGGGGGCCGCGGCGGCGACGGTGCAAAGGTTATCCCTGTTCCAGCTCTTCAACCAGCCGGAAACCGATGCGGCGGGGTTCGGGCACCTCTCCAGGCTTTGGCATGGCCCTGAGCGCCACCGACAATTGGGTGACATGCTGGATCAGCTGCATCCGCGCGCCGGCGCCGTCAGTCCCATAGAAGGTCACGATATCGGGGTCAAAATACCCGATCCCCTCGATTCGCAGGACGCCCGCGCCCGAATCGGTGACGCCGATGGCCACTTCATGCTCCTGATCAAGCTGCGCCTCGAAATTCTGAATGTAGAGAATGAGACGCTGATAGGCCCACTCCGCCGGGCTCTTTGCGTCTTGCGGCTTGGCCTTTACGGCCGCGGGCAAGGGTTCCTGTTCAGGCGTCCTCGGCGCATCCGGATCAGTGTGGATGGCGCGCCCTCCCATTGGGTCATGTGGATCGTCGGTCATCTGCTCCCCTCCCTTTCCCAAAGCCAGGCGCCATCTTCTCGTGGGCGCCGGGTGACGCGCCCGTGATGCCAGAGATGAAGACAATGGGCCATCGCTTCCACAAGGGCGAGACCATACTCTCCCGAGCCGATCTGGCGCTTGAAAAGCGTCTCGAAACATGCCGATGCCGTCGCGGGCGTGTTCAGATACGCCTCAAGCCGCTGCAATGCTCCGTGGTGGTTTTCGATGAGTTGAGACAACCTAAGGGGCAGGCCACGAAAGGGCAGCTTGTGTCCTGGAAGCACGAGCTGCTCCGCCGTCGCAAAGCCCGAAAGCCGCTCGCAGGCTTCGAGCCATTCGGCAACCGGGTCCGCCTCGGGTTCCGTGGCGTAGACCCCGAGATTTGGAGAGATCGAGGGCAGAAGCTGGTCGCCGCCCAAAACCAGGGTTCCATCCTCGCTCCAAAGCGTCGCGTGTTCGGGCGCATGACCATGTCCGATCCGTATGGTCCAGTCGCGCCCGCCCGCCGTGATCCGGTAGCCTTCGGCAATGCGGGTGTATCCCAGTGGCAATCGGGCGACGGCATCAGCGAAGTTAAACGGGCGTTCTTCAAGGCGCCCGGCGAGAATGTCAGGATCCATCCCCGCGCGCCGCCAGAACGCCACGGTCTCTGGCGCGGGTCTGTCTTGAACATCAAGTGTCAGCATCCGCGCCATGAGCCAGGCCGTCCGAGTTGTCAAAAGCTCCGCGCCATGTTCACTCTGAAACCAGCCCGCGAGGCCGATATGGTCCGGGTGATGATGCGTGACGATCACCCGGGCGACGGGTTTGCTCCCCAGCGGACCGGAGAGTAGGGCACGCCACAGGCGTCGGGACGTGGCCGACCCGATCCCCGTGTCAACGATTGTCCACGCATGACCGTCGTCGAGCGCGTAGATGTTCACGTGGTCTAGCGCCATCGGAAGAGGCAGGCGGATCCACAAAATTCCGTCGGCGACGACCGTCGCCTTGCCTGTCTCCGGCGCCTCAAACGGGTAGGTGAGTCCGGCTCTGGTGCCGCTGGTCACAGTCCGAGCGCTTCGTCGCTGACCGCCTCGAGATCTCCGACGCCGTGCGTCGCCTCTGCCAAGAGGCCGGCCTGGCGGGGCAGAAGCCTATGGATGAAGGCAGATGCTAATGCTGTGCGTGGCTCCGCCGAGCCATTGGCGGCCGCCTTCGCGGAGGCCAGATGGTAATGCGCCCCCAGGACAAGCGCGAAGGCCTCCAAATATGCGACCGCGCCGGCGAAGCGGCTCCCAGGCTGCTGCGCGACCATCCATTCCGTAGCTTCGCGCATATCCTCGGACGCACTCCAGAGCTTTGCCGCCATATCCGGGAACGCAGGCCGGGCGGTCTCGGCCGCGGCACCCACCTCATCAAGGAGGGCAAAGGCCGCTTCGCCGCCGTCAGCGAGTTTGCGGCCGACGAGGTCCATCGCTTGAACCCCATTGGTTCCCTCGTAAATGGCGGTCACCCGAACGTCTCGCAAATATTGTGCGGCACCGGTTTCCTCGACATATCCCATCCCGCCATGGACCTGGATGCCGGTATCGGCGGCCCAGACGCCGGTCTCTGTCCCATAGGCCTTGGCGATGGGCGTTAAAACGGCTCCGCGC
>JBCCKB010000239.1:0-5913 GCA_039027595.1 Pseudomonadota bacterium
AAGACCGTGAGCAGCCCTTCCCGGATCGCCTCGGCGTCGCTATCCCTCAGGATGCCTGTGGCCGCCAACATTGCGGCATGGGCGCGGGAACCTTCGATGTCCTGCCGTGCAAGGCGCTGGTCGAACCCGATCGAGGCATTGATCGCCTCCATGATCGCGTCCGGACCGTCAGCAAAGCGGCCGCCCCACATCGTATTGGAACCCGTCTTGGTCATGGTTTTTGCCTTTCGGAGGGCATCTCAATGGTACGCTCGGCACTTGCGCTCGTCCTCTACC
This sequence comes from Pseudomonadota bacterium, assembly GCA_039027595.1. Classification (GTDB taxonomy): domain Bacteria; phylum Pseudomonadota; class Alphaproteobacteria; order Rhodobacterales; family Rhodobacteraceae; genus Ovoidimarina. The sequence continues at coordinate 277 of JBCCKB010000239.1, forward strand.
TCGCACTCGGCTTAGGTGCAAACGCGCAAGACTGGGACGCGTTGCTGACCGGTGAGATGCGCGGACTGGTCGTGCACGACGAACCGGTCGCGGCATCGGACCTGCCATTTGAACGCGTGGACGGCACCGAAGGCGCTCTCGCCGACTTTGGCGGACAAATGATCGTCCTGAACTTCTGGGCGACTTGGTGCGCGCCCTGCCGGGAAGAGATGCCGTCACTGCAAAACCTACAGGAGGCTATGGGCGGAGATGACTTTGCCGTGGTCACGCTCGCCACGGGCTTTAACCAGCCCCAGGCGATCCAGCGGTTCTTCGATGAGACGGGGGTGACCGACCTGACGCAGTATCGCGATATCAATCAACAGATCGCCCGCGAGATGGGAGTGTTCGGCCTGCCGATCACCGTGATCCTTAACGAGGAGGGCGCGGAAGTTGCCCGTCTGAGGGGCGACGCCCATTGGGACAGCCCCGAGGCGCTCGCCGTGATCGAAACACTCCTGGCTGGCGGTTAAGCCAACTGCGCTACGGCGCCGTGGCGGGGGCATGCGGTCAGGTGATCGTTGACAACGCCGCAGGCCTGCATCCAGGCGTACACGATCGTTGGCCCGCAAAACCGAAATCCCGCGCGCTTGAGATCCTTTGACATCTGCGTCGAGAGCGGCGTAGCCGCGGGCACGTCCGCCATCGTGTGAAATGCGTTCTGTACCGGCCGCCCGTGCACATAGGACCACACGAAATCCGAGAAGGCGTTCGCGCCGCCCATGTCGAGATAGGCTTGAGCATTCGTAATCGTGGCCTCGATCTTGCCGCGGTGGCGGACAATGCCGGCATCCTGCAACAGGCGTTCCACTTCTGGCGCGCCCCAGGTGGCGATCACTTCGGGATGAAACCCTTCAAAGGCGGCGCGAAACCCGTCACGCTTTCGCAGGATGGTGATCCAAGCCAGGCCAGCCTGGAACCCGTCGAGCACCAACTTCTCCCACAGGGCTCGGCCATCTCGCTCGGGGACGCCCCATTCCTGATCGTGGTAGGCCACGTAGAGCGGATCGGTCCCGCACCAGTCGCAGCGGCCGCTTTCGGTTTCGTCCGCCATCCAAATCCCCCGAAATTTAACGAAAGCCTACCTTTCAGAAGTTCTTAACGGATGGCGAGGAAACAAGTCCATGGCTGCGCAGCTGGACGAATTCATCCCCGCGCGGGCCAGATCAATCGCGCGACGGAGGGTAATGTGGACGGAGACATGAAACCCGGGCACGGGACCGGAAATGGGCGGGCTCGGCGCGCCCGGCGCAAGCGTCTGGAACAAATCGATCCAGATATCGAGTCCCCGCTCGGCGCGGCAATCGCGGAACGCGACCGCAGCGCGCTCACACTCGTCGAGGAAGCGCTTGATCGCGGCGACGCGGCGCTAGCCTATCAGCCAATCGTCCGGGCCGACGGCAACGGGACCGCCTTTTACGAAGGCTTGATCCGCATCCTTGATGGCGAGGGACGCGTGATTCCAGCGGGCGATTTCATGGGCGCAGTCGAAGAGCGTGACCTCGGCCGACGCATCGACTGCGCCGCGCTGGTGGCCGGCCTGCGCGCGCTCAAGGCGCATCCTGGCCTCCGGCTCTCGGTCAACATGTCTGCGCGTTCCATCGGCTACCCTCAGTGGATGGGAATTCTGCGTCGCTTCGTGAGAAACCACCCTGCCGCGTTGGAGCGTTTGATCCTTGAGATCACCGAAAGCTCAGTCATGCTCATGCCCGAGATCGTCTATGTCTTCATGGAGGAATTTCAGGCCAAGGGCGTCACCTTTGCATTGGACGATTTCGGTGCGGGCTACACCGCCTTCCGCCATTTGAAGCGCTTCTGTTTTGACGTACTCAAGATCGACGGACAGTTTGTGCGGGACGTCGACAGAGATGCCGACAATCAAGTCGCAACAGAGGTATTGATCTCCCTCGGCCGCCATTTCGACATGCTCGTTGTGGCAGAAGCCGTTGAGACCGAGGCCGAAGCCAAGTGGCTGGCTCAGTCGGGCGTAGATTGCCTTCAGGGGTATTATTATTCGGTTCCGTCGATGAAGCCCCCTTGGGAAACCGACAAAGAGGTTGCGCGGAAGACGGCCTCCAGCGGGTGAGCCCGCTGGGCCGTGATGCGCTCCGACACCTGAGACACCCTGTCCATTGTGTCGCACCCGTGCGGCGCCTATGACCGACGCGAGCGGCCGACCTCCCGTACGCGCTATGCGGGTGGCCCGGCCAAGCACGCACAGAGCCGATACAGAGCCGCCATGGCCCCAGGTTATCGGTGGCAACGGAAAGGACATCCATGACACATGTCGTGATCGCCAGCGCGGCCCGCACACCGGTGGGAAGCTTCCTCGGGTCATTTGCCAACACTCCGGCCCATGAGCTTGGGCGCGTCGCTATCGAAGCGGTGGTCGACCGCGCAGGCGTCGACAAGGCAGAGGTGTCCGAGACGATCCTTGGCCAAGTCCTGACCGCTGCGCAGGGCCAAAACCCTGCGCGCCAGGCCCATATCAATGCCGGTCTGCCCAAGGAAAGCGCGGCTTGGGGCATCAACCAGGTCTGCGGCTCGGGTCTGCGTGCCGTTGCCTTGGGCGCCCAGCATATCATGCTAGGCGATGCCGACATCGTCGTAGCTGGCGGACAGGAGAACATGTCCATGAGCCCGCACGCCGCGCCTCTGCGCCAGGGTCAGAAGATGGGCGATCTGAAATACATCGACACGATGATCCGTGACGGCCTCTGGGACGCCTTCAACGGCTATCACATGGGCCAGACCGCCGAAAACGTCGCCGAGCAATGGCAAATCTCCCGCGATATGCAGGACGAATTTGCCGTTGGCTCGCAAAACAAGGCAGAGGCCGCTCAAAAAGCTGGCAAATTCGCCGATGAGATCGCCGCAGTGACGATCAAGAGCCGCAAGGGCGACGTCGTCGTAGAGAACGACGAATACATCCGTCATGGCGCTGCGATGGAGGCGATGCAAAAGCTACGCCCTGCCTTTACCAAGGAAGGCTCAGTGACGGCTGCAAATGCGAGCGGCTTGAATGACGGCGCGGCGGCGACGCTTCTGATGTCGGCGGATGAGGCGGAAAGGCGTGGCATTGAGCCACTCGCTCGCATCGCTTCTTATGCCACGGCAGGGCTTGACCCCTCGATCATGGGCGTCGGTCCAATCTACGCTTCGCGCAAGGCGCTGGAAAAGGCCGGATGGAAGGTCGACGATCTTGACCTCGTCGAAGCCAACGAAGCTTTCGCCGCCCAGGCCTGTGCCGTGAACAAGGATATGGGCTGGGACCCGGAGATCGTGAACGTCAACGGCGGAGCGATTGCCATCGGTCACCCGATCGGGGCTTCTGGTGCCAGGGTCCTCAACACGCTCCTCTTCGAAATGCAGCGCCGGGATGCGAAGAAGGGCCTTGCCACCTTGTGCATCGGCGGCGGCATGGGCGTAGCACTCTGCGTTGAGCGACCCTGAGTTTTGACATCGCAGCCGAAGGTCAGATTTTCAGACTATCGCGGCTATCTGCTCGACGCGATTACCCACCTGGCGAAGAACGAGCATTACTGGGCGCGCACGGCAAAGGGGTTGGCGAAGGACGCTTCCCTAAGGGACGAGAAGCGCGTGTCGGAAATGCTCGATGTGTTCGAGAGCATATTTCGCAAATCGCCCCACCGACAGGAAGGGGAGGAGCAAACATTCTCTTTGCATCTGCGCTACGCGAAGCGAAAGAAGTCGCCAACGGCGGAAGGCGAACTCCTTCCGTCGGACGTGCCGCCGCTTACCGATAGCGAAATGGATTTTCTCATCAGTTGGGTGGCCAACTCCTCAAAGACCGAGAGCGAGGTCGGGATCGCCACTCAGGCCGCAGCCGAAACTAGAAAAAGCAGCGCGGTTCAGCGCAGGTGCGGCCATTGTGAGTGCAATCATTGCAGGATCGATTGCCTTTTTCCCCGACGACGGACAACCCGACATAAATATCGAACTATCAACCGCAGAATAGAAAACGCGCGGACGACGAAAGAGGAGACAGACGATGGGACGTGTAGCACTGGTGACCGGCGGGTCGCGCGGGATTGGCGAGGCCATTTCGAAGGCGCTTCTGGCCGAGGGATATACGGTCGCCGCCACATATGCCGGAAACGACGAAAAGGCTGCGGCCTTTACCGCTGAGACCGGGATAAAGACCTACAAGTGGAACGTGGCCGATTACGAAAGCTCGAAGGAAGGGCTGGCAAAGGTCGAGGCGGATCTGGGTCCCATCGAAGTGGTCGTCGCGAACGCTGGCATCACGCGGGACGCGATGTTCCACCGAATGACGCCAGAGCAATGGAATGAGGTGATCGGCACCAACCTCACCGGCGTCTTCAACACAGTGCACCCGATTTGGCCCGGCATGCGCGAGCGCAAGTTCGGGCGTGTGATCGTGATCTCGTCGATCAACGGGCAGAAGGGCCAGATGGGCCAGGTCAACTATGCCGCCACCAAGGCGGGCGATCTGGGCATCGTGAAGTCTCTGGCCCAAGAGGGTGCGCGCAAGGGCATCACCGCCAACGCGATCTGCCCGGGCTATATCGGGACCGAGATGGTCCGCGCGATCCCGGAGAAGGTTCTCAACGAGAAGATCATCCCGCAGATCCCCGCGGGCCGGTTGGGTGAGCCCGACGAGATCGCCCGCTGCGTGGTCTTCCTCGCCTCGGACGATGCGGGCTTTATCAATGGCTCGACGATCTCGGCGAATGGGGCACAGTTCTTCGTCTGAAAATGCGAACGCCGGCGCGGGGAGCGCCGGCGTTTCATCTAGCCCGGTCGGGTTTGGCGGATCAGGCGTTCTTCGACTTGCCGAAGGTCAGGCCCGCGAACAAGCCTTTGACACCGCTGAAGAGGGCGCCGAAAACTTCGCGCGAGACTTTCGCCCGCTCGGCATGGGCCCGCGCCTGGGCGCTCCGGAATGCAGTGTCGAAGTCGCCGGTCATAGGATCGAATTGGTTATCCATCGTTTAGCTCCACTTAACTGTTTGAGTGCGTCTCTTTCCTGGAGACGAATATGGCCCTAGGGTTGCGGCGCGACAAACGAGTCTTTCTGGTGTTCGGATCAAATGAGCTTAACTGAAAGCCGCCTCCCGCCCCTCACCGCTCTGCGCGCCTTCGAAGCCGCCGCCCGGCATATGAGCTTCGCCAAAGCCGCCGCCGAGCTTTTCGTGACCCCCGCGGCCCTCTCCTACCAGATCAAGAGCCTCGAAGAGCATCTCGGCACGCCGCTTTTTCGCCGGCTCAACCGCGCCATCGAGCTGACCGAGGCGGGCCACGCGCTCCGCCCCGGGGTGGCGGATGGCTTTGCCGCCTTCCGCGAGGCTGTCCACGCCGTCGATCGTTTGACCGATACGACCACGCTCACCGTCACCGCCGGCCCCGCCTTCACCGCGAAATGGCTGGCTCCCCGGATGTTCCGCTTCGCCGAGGCCCATCCCGAGATAGAATTGCGCTTCGTCGCCTCCCTCAAGATGCTCGATTTCGACCGCGACCGGGTCGAGGCCGCGATCCGCTTCGGCGTCGCGGGCTATGAGGGCCTCTTCCACGAGGTGCTGATCGAGGATTGGGTCACCCCCTATTGCACGCCCG
>JBCCKB010000240.1:0-5853 GCA_039027595.1 Pseudomonadota bacterium
CAGATGCCCACCATGGATGCGTCGTTGAAATACCCAAACGCCTTGAGGTGCTCCGCCCGAAGGCCGGGATCGTCCGGGATCTCCGAGCGAACTTTGTTCACCAACCCGTCACGGATGGCGTCGAGCATCGCCTCGTAACTGGACATTGCCGCCACGATGCTGTCGCTTTCGCCCGGGCGTTCAAACGAAAGCGGTTCTTGACGTGGGATGTGGTCAAGCCTGGCAGGACCTTGACACCTCACCAGGCGCTCAAGCGGGTAAGGCCCGAGATGGATGGGGCGCTTACGAGTGGAAAAGAGGCGCTGTCTCAACATAACGTGCTCTCCCGGCTTAGGGTTGGGGAGCGGCCTTGGCAAGCAGACCTTGTGTTTGCATCGCAGGGTGATCGACGTTCTGCGAGGGGTCCCGCGGCACTTAATGCCGTTAATCGGTTGGAGCGAGCACGCTCACTTCGCCCTTGCAAATCGGCGCACCAGGTCCGAACACGGTAAGGTGCGATGGGGCGGATCCATGGGAGGACGGCATGCTGGAGCAGGCAGAGATTGACCGGCTGCGTGACGCGGTCGTCGCGCCCCAGGGACATGTGATCGAAGGGCGGCGGGATCCGGCCCAGAGCGGCGAAGAGCTTGACGTGATCAACCCCGCAGATGGATCAAAGATCACGACCATCGCGCGTGGCACCAAGGCGGATGTTGACCGCGCGGTCGCGTCCGCGCGCGCCGCCTTCGCCGATGGACGCTGGTCGCGCATGCCGCCCGCCGCGCGAATGAAGATCATGCACCGTTGGGCCGATCTGGTCGAGGCCGAGGCGGCCCGTCTCGCGGTTCTGGGCGTGCGCGACAACGGCACCGAGATTGCCATGGCCCTGAAGGCCGAGCCTGGTTCGGCGGCAGCAACGATCCGCTACTATGCCGAGGCCATCAACAAGGTTTACGGCGAGATCGCGCCGACGCCAGATACCCATCTCGCGCTGATCCACAAAGAGCCGGTGGGTGTGGTGGGGGCAATCGTTCCATGGAACTTTCCCTTGATGATCGGCGCGTGGAAGTTGGGGCCCTCGCTCGCCGCCGGAAACTCGGTCGTGCTGAAGCCGGCGGAGACCGCCTCGCTCTCGCTTCTGAGGATGGCTGAGTTGGCCCTCGAGGCGGGCCTCCCGCCTGGTGTTTTGAACGTCGTCACCGGCGAGGGCCGCGTAGTGGGCGAGGCGCTTGCACTTTCGATGGAGGTCGACGTCCTGGTCTTCACGGGATCCGGCGCCACGGGTCGGCGGCTTCTGGAATACGCGGCGCGCTCGAACCTCAAGCGGGTCTATCTTGAGCTTGGCGGGAAATCTCCCCACGTGATCTTCAAGGACGCGCCGGACCTTGATCTAGCGGCCAAAGTCGCGGCGGCCGCGATTTTCCGGAATGCGGGCCAGGTCTGTGTGGCGGCCTCTCGGCTTCTGGTCGAGGCGGAAATCCACGACAGTTTCTCCGCCGCCGTCGCGGAACATGCGCGTGCGATGCGGGTGGGGGACCCCTTGAATGTCACCACCGACATTGGCGCGGTGAATTCCCTCGGTCAGCTCAAACAGGATCTTGAGCTGACCGAGACCGCAAGAGCCGAGGGTGGCACGATCCTGACCGGCGGCGAGCGGATCCTTGAAGACACCGGCGGGTTCTTCATGGCGCCCACGGTTGTCACTGGCGTTGACCCTGAGGCAACTCTGGCCCAACGCGAGGTGTTCGGCCCGGTGCTTGCGGTCACCAAATTCGAGACGGAGGCCGAGGCGGTTGCGCTCGCAAACGCCACCGATTTTGGCCTCGCGGCGGGGCTTTGGACAACCGATTTAACCCGTGCGCACCGCATGGTGCGGGCGATCCGGGCAGGCGTCGTCCATGTCAACACCTATGGCGGGCCAGACATCACCGTGCCTCTCGGCGGCGTCAAGCAATCGGGAAATGGCCATGACAAATCCCTACACGCGCTGGACAAGTACCTCGACCTCAAGACTGCCTGGATCGCGCTTTAATGGCCACGTCGCGTCCCGCTCAGAGGTTTTCCAAAGACCTGCCGCCTGCGACGCGGGCCCTGCTCGACCGCCGCGCGCGGCTCTTGGGGCCGAACGTTCCTACATTCTACGACGAGCCGGTGCATCTCGTTCGAGGCGAGGGTGTTTGGCTGTGGGATGCCGAGGGTCGGCGCTATCTCGACTGCTACAACAACGTCCCGCATGTGGGCCATTGTCATCCAAAGGTGGTGGACGCAATCGCGCGCCAGGCGGCCACGCTCAATACCCACACCCGGTATCTCCACGAGGCGATCCTGGAATATGCCGACGCGCTGACCGCCACCTTCAGCGCGCCTCTCGACAGTGCAATTCTCACCTGTACGGGCTCTGAGGCCAACGATATCGCGCTCCGAATTGCCCAGGCCGCGACGGGCAAAACCGGGGTCATCGCCACAGATCACACCTACCACGGCAATACGCTCGCGGTCTCCCAGCTCTCGCGCACGATGCCGCCGCCTGGTGGGTATTGGGACAATGTCCTTTTCGTGACCGCGCCCGACAGCTACCGCTCTCCCGAGGGGGCGCCGGGCGAGGCATTCGCCCGGGAACTAGGCCAACGGATCAAAAACCTCGATGACGCCGGCCACGGTTTCTCCGCCTTGATCATCTGCCCCTATTTCGCAAACGAGGGGTTTCCCGATCTCGAGCCCGCTTGGTACCGACCGGTCATAGACGCGGTGCGCAAGGCTGGCGGCCTCATCATCGCCGACGAGGTGCAATGCGGGTTCGGACGCCTGGGAAGCCATATGTGGGGGCATGAGCGCGCCGGGTTTACGCCCGACATTGTCACGCTCGGCAAGCCCATGGCCAACGGTCACCCGGTCGGGGGCGTGGTGACCTCGGCCGATTTCCTCGCGGCATTCCGTGAGACCTTTCGTTACTTCAACACGTTCGGCGGCAATCCGGTGTCCTCCGCCGCAGCCATGGCAACCTTGGACGTGCTTCGCGAAGAGGGACTTATGAAGAACGCGGCCCTGGTCGGCTCCCATGCGAGGGCAGGCCTTGAGGAGCTCGCCTCGCGCCATGAGGCAATCGGCGATGTGCGCGGATCCGGGCTCTTCTTCGGTGCGGAGCTGGTCCGCGACCGAGCGACAAAGGCGCCCGCAACAGCCCACGCGAAATGGATCGCGAACGAGATGCGCCGACGCGGCATCCTGATCAACTTTCTTGGTATTCACTACAACACCCTAAAGTGTCGCCCACCGCTGCCGTTCTCAATGGAAAACGCCGACCAGCTCCTGGCCACGCTCGACGAACTTCTCGCCCAAATGCCGGTCGACGTATGAAAGACCTCATCAGTGAGGCGCTATTCGATTGGGGGCTGGCCGGCGCGACGGCGCGTCTTTTGGCCAGGCGCGAGAACGTGATCTACCGGGTCGATCCTCCGGGTGGGCCGCCGCGCGTGCTCCGCATACATCGCCCGGGGTATCGCAGCGCCGACGAGATCCGCTCGGAGCTAAGGCTCATGGCGTGCCTAGCCGAGAGCGGTCTTTGTGTGGCGACGCCCTGCGAGACGCCGGAATGCGAGGTCGTTCGCGACATTGGTGGTCACCTGGTGGATGTTCTTGGCTGGGTTCCCGGCGACCCCATCGCCTCGCTGGAGGGCCGTGACCGGTTGGACGCGTTCGAGACGCTTGGAGCGCTTGCCGCCCGTACCCACCAGGTCCTTGATGCCTGGTCCCCGCCCGGGGCGTTCCGGCGCCCGTCCTGGGATGCCGACGGGCTCCTCGGCGAGACCCCTCTGTGGGGGCGGTTTTGGGAAAATCCCGCGCTCGACGCTGCCGGGCGCGATCTGATTGGGGCGGCGCGTCGGGAGGCGCGCGCCCGGCTCGAGGCGGCCGTAGGGCAGGCGTCGGACATCGGGTTGATCCACGCCGACATGGTCGGAGAGAACGTCCTGGTTGCCGAGGACAGCGTGGCGCTGATTGACTTTGACGATGCTGGAACGGGCTTTCGCCTATTTGAGATCGCCACCATCCTCCAGCATCAACTTGAGGCGCCGGACTATGCCGAACTCCGAGCGGCGGTGATCGACGGCTACAGGCGCCACCGGGCGATCGATCTCTCTGAGCTTGACCTCATGCTGCTCTTGCGCAGCTGGACCTATCTCGGCTGGATCATGCCGCGCATGGACGAACCAGGCGGTGCGGCACGATGCGAGAAATTCGCGCGCAGAGCGGTCCGGCGTGCCGAGCAGTGGATGGCCGGACAGTCGCTGAGCTAGGAAAGGGAAGCCATGTCGGATAAGACGATCCTGATCATTGGGACCTTCGACACCAAGGATGAAGAGCTCACTTTTCTAGCCGATGTGATACGCGAGCAGGGCGGTTTCGCCGCCACCATGGATGTGAGCGTCCTCGGACATCCAAATGCCCCGTGCAGCTTTTCAAAACATGACGTCGCGGAGGCCGCGGGAAGCTCGATCGAAGCGGTGATCGAGGCGGGTGACGAAAACCACGCGATGCAGATTATGGCCCGCGGCGCCGCAAATCTTGCGTCTCGGCTGGAGGCGGACGGTTCCTGCGATGGCGTTCTGATCCTGGGCGGCTCAATGGGGACCGATCTGGCCCTAGACGTGACCGCCGCGCTGCCGCTTGGGGTCCCCAAGTACATTGTGTCCACGGTGTCCTTCTCGCCAATGATCCCGCCGCACCGCCTCGCGCCCGACGTCCAGATGATCCTCTGGGCCGGAGGCCTTTATGGGCTGAATTCCGTGTGCAAGGCGTCCCTCAGCCAGGCCGCTGGCGCGGTCTTGGGGGCGGCGCGCGCGGCTCGGGCACGCTCGGACGCGCCGCTTATCGGGATGACGAGCCTAGGCAAGACGGCGTTGACCTACATGGTCACACTCAAGCCCGAGCTCGAGGCGCGGGGATTTGAGGTTGCTGTGTTCCACGCCACCGGCATGGGCGGCCAAGCCTTCGAGGCGCTCGCTGCCCAGGGCGCGTTTGCCTGCGTTTTCGACTTTTGCACCCAGGAGCTTGGAAACCACGTCCACGGCTCGAATATTTCCGCCGGTCCCGATCGGCTGACCGCGGCCGGTCTGCGTGGCACACCGCAACTTGTGGCGCCCGGATGCTACGACCTTGTTGATCTTGTCGGGTGGCAAGAGACACCCGCAAAATGGGCCGGACATCCGGCCCATGCACACAACCGGCTCATCACATCGATTGTCCTTGATGGCGAGGAACGCCGCGAGGTCGCCCGCGCCCATGCTAACCAGCTTTCCAAGGCGACAGGACCTACCGCGCTGATCCTGCCGAGGGGAGGCTGCGGGGAGTGGGATCGCCCGGGCGGCCTCCTCCACGATGCTCTCGGGCTCGCCGGATTTGTCGAAGAACTCGCCGAAGCCTGCCCAGCGAATGCCGAGCTCCACGCGATCGATGCCCATATAAATGACCACGAATTTGCGGCCACTGCGCTTCGGGTCTTCGATGACTGGCGCGAGCAGGGCCTGGTCTAGGGCGGACGATCGGCGGTCCGGCGTTCCGTCATGGCGGAGCGCAGGTTTCCTGCGCTATAGATCTAGGAAAGGCGCGCGGCGAAGAGGCGACGCGCGTATCAATAACGGGGGGACTCCAGATGAACATGGCACGATCGGCCTATTTCGTGCATGACGCGCGGTTTGAGATTGCCGGACGCCCGCTCGACCCGCCAGCGCCGGGCGAGGTGCGCGTACGCATCGCCTATTGCGGGATTTGCGGCACGGATCTTCACATTTTCCATGGTGCGATGCCGCACAGGCTTGGGGAGCGGCGCATTCTCGGGCACGAGGCCTCGGGTGTTGTCGAGGCGTTGGGTGATGG
>JBCCKB010000241.1:0-5842 GCA_039027595.1 Pseudomonadota bacterium
CGCGAAGTGGGTTTTCCCCTCAGCCAAGTAGGCCGGCAGGAGCGACAGCATCAAGTTGGAGACTTGCTCGAAGAAGGGCTTGAAGCGAGGGTCCGACGTAATGTGGTCAGCGACCCGGGCATCGCGGCCGTCGAGGGGGCGCAGGTCGGCCATCCAATGCGGGTTGGCGAGGAAGCGCACATCAAACGCCGCGTCGAGATCTTGCGGCAGACCTCGCTTGTAGCTGTAGGAGTGCAGCGAGACCATCAGCCCAGCGCCTTCACCCGGATCGAAGGCCCGGCGCATCGCGTCCTTGAGATCATGTGGGCCGAAATCGGAGGTATCAATAAGGAGGTCGGCCTGGTCCTTCAGCATCCCGATTTGGTTCATTTCGCGCGCGATCCCGATATCCGGTGTACAGTCCGGTGCGAACGGGTGGCGCCGCCTGGTTTCCGAAAAACGCCGGCCCAGCACATCGGGGCGACAGTCCAGGTAAAGCAGCACGGTCTCGTAGGCCGGATGCCCCGTAAGCCAAGATGTCACCTCTGCTAGCCGCGCCAGCGAAAAGTCTCGGTTGCGGGTATCGATCCCAAGGGCCAACGGACGATCGAGCGGACGACCGTCCAAGAGGCGCTTGATCAGGGAGAGCGGCAGATTGTCGATGGCTTCGTAACCAAAGTCCTCCAGAGAGTGGATCGCCGTCGACCGACCCGCTCCAGATGGGCCAGTAACAAGGACAATGCGACTTGGAGCGGGCGTCTCACTCATCTGACCACCTTTCCGAACTTCAGATATTGGATGAGAACAGCGGGGAAATATGCGGTCTCGACCTTGTGAAGAAGCGGCAGCTCTGTTCCCAGAAGTTTGGTCGAGCGGTCCTGCGGCAGTCGTTGGGTTTCGGTTTCGGACAGGTCGAGGACAGCGGCCAGGGGCGTGGGTGGGGCAGCATCCGCAAGGAGAAGGCCAACGCCCCTGGCTTCTATGATGCCCCGGATCGCCTCGGGCGCTTGGGCAATTGGAGGACCGCTGGCTTGGGGGGTGAGTTCGGACCGGTCGTCGGCAACAAGGGCGGCGCCGAGCCCCATAAGCATAAGGGCTAGCTCTGATTTGCCCGCTCCCGAGGGCCCCGTGATCAAGAGCGCCCGTGAGCCCAGGGCCACGGTGGTCGCATGTACAATCTGTGGTTCGGACGGGGGTTCGGCCGCGACCGTCGCGCCCACCGGATCAGACCGGCAAGCCCACGACAAAGCGTGCGCCCAAGGGTTCGGACGTCAGGTCGGCGTCCGTGGGGCGGATATTCTCGGCCCAGATTACACCGCCATGGGCCTCAACGATCTGCTTCGAGATCGCCAGACCGAGGCCGGAGTTGTTGCCGAAGTGGTTTGCCGGCCGTTCAGAATAAAACCGGTTGAAGACCTTGGTGAGCGCAGACTCGGGAATGCCCGGGCCAGTGTCCTCAACCACCACGAGCACCCTGTTATCGCGCTTTCGTGCCCAAACCCGGATCGCGTCACCATCATCGCAAAACGAGATGGCGTTGGTGATCAGGTTCACAAAGACCTGGGCCAGCCGGCTTTCGAGCCCGTCAATTGGGATCTGGTCCACCGGCAGGTCGGTAATGAACTCAATGCCCTTTGTCTGGGCCTCTTCACCGAGGTGGTCGGACAGATCGCGGATCATCTTGATCAGATTGAAGTTTTCCTCTTCTTCTTTGACCAACTCACTGTCGAGACGCGAAGCATTCGAGATATCGGACACAAGGCGATCGAGGCGGCGGACGTCATGCTCGATCACGTCGAGGAGCTTTTCACGCTGCTCTTCCTTCTTGACGAGCCGCAGTGTCCCGACGGCCGATCGCAAAGACGCCAGGGGGTTTTTGATTTCGTGCGCCACGTCCGCCGCGAACTGTTCGTTGGCGTCGATCCGGTCGTAGAGAGCCGCAACCATGCCCCTGAGGGCGCCCGAAAGCCTGCCGATCTCATCCGGCCGCCCGGTGAGGTCAGGAATACGGATTCTGCTCGGGCTGATCTTGCGAGAATTCTTGTCTCGGCCAATCTCGGCGGCAGCGGCAAGGTCGGCAAGCGGGTTGGCAATCGTCGAGGCAAGAACGAGGCTCAGGCCCACCGAGACCAGGATCGCGATGATAAAGATCTGCAAGACCTGTTCGCGTTCATTGCGAACGAGTGTGTCGATCTCGCCGGCGGCGGATGTGACGGCGACAACAGCCACCGCGTTTCCGTCCACCACAATGGGTGTCGCCACAGAGAAGATCGTACTGCCGTTGACATTGTGACTCGTCTGCACGTGGGTTTTGCCGAGGAGCGCAGCGGAGACAAGCGCACGCGCCTGTGCCTTTTCGCTGATCCGGCCCGGCGTCGCTATTTCGGGCGTCACCAACGATGCAACGCTCATCCAGACAGAATTCAGGAAGTCGGTGATGAGCGTGGTACGTTCATCCGGGATCAGACCCACCACATCGGGTGGATCACGCGGTTGACCTTGGGTCGAGGCAATCTCCTCACCATTGGGCGCAAACACGTAGACATCAACTCTGCTTGCGAGATCAATGCCTTGGAGGGCACCCCTCGGATCAAACGGGCCGGGGGCCGTCTTCGCCACCGCCAAGCGTGCCTCGTAGACCTCGGCAATGAGTTCCGCCTCCGAGACAAGCGCACGCTCACGCTGAATCACGAGGCTGTCTCTAAACGGGTTTAGAAACAGCACCCCCGCGACCAACATCAGGATCGCGAGGAGGTTGAATGTGATAATCTTCCGCGCAAGCGGTGACTGATTGATCGAAATGAAGCCGCGCTTTGCCCGCTTGGCTCTCAGTTCGGATTCAACCCGCGCATCCGGTCCGACCCAGTCCTCTCCCAGCACGACTTCCGGCTGGTTGACGGATCTGGCGCCCACCACGTCTGCCCCCAACGCCTTATTCATCTATTCTTCGTTGTAGCGATACCCTATGCCATAGAGCGTCTCGATTGCGGAGAATTCCGAGTCCACCATGCGCATCTTCTTGCGCAAACGCTTGATATGGCTGTCAATTGTGCGGTCATCAACATAGACCTGGTCATCGTAGGCCACGTCCATGAGTTGGTCGCGCGATTTCACGAACCCAGGCCGCTGGGCCAGAGCCTGCAACAGAAGGAACTCTGTCACCGTCAGCGAGACGTCCTGACCCTTCCAGCTCACGGCATGACGCAACGGGTCCATTGTAAGCTGACCGCGGCTCATGATCTGGCCAGTTTCGCCCTCGCCCAGACTATCGGCCTCCATGACCTCCTGTCTGCGTAGGAGCGCCCGGATACGCTCGACCAGAAGCCGTTGCGAAAAGGGTTTTTTGACATAGTCGTCGGCCCCCATGCGGAGACCCAGAACTTCGTCGATCTCATCGTCCTTGGAGGTGAGAAAGATCACTGGCATCGCGGTCTTTTGGCGAACGCGCTGCAAGAGATCCATGCCGTCCATCCGCGGCATCTTGATGTCGAACACGGCCATATCGGGCAGCTTTTTGTTGAAAGCGTCCAGGGCGGCCTGCCCGTCGTTGTAAGTCTCCACATCGAAGCCCTCGGCTTCGAGCGTCATGGACACGGACGTCAGGATGTTCCTGTCGTCGTCAACCAGTGCAATCCTCGACATATGAGGGTCCTTGTTCCTGCTCTTTGCCTTTGTTGTTTTTCGGCATTGTCCACATGGGATTCCCGAGAATCAACGTATTTGTGCGAATCATGGCAAGACCGCACGGCTCATGTGTCCTGAAAACAAAAAAGGAATGGCTAAACTTGGGCGGCTCGGTGTCATGATTGCGCTAAACCCCGAATGGTTGCGCTAACCCCCCGGTTTATCCCGGTTTCGGTGACAATCGCGCGTGTTATGGTGAAAGTCCGACGCGGTCCCTGCTCCGCGTGTACATTAACAAGTCAGCGTGATTGAGGGGAGCGCACCATGGCAATCGGCAGAGTAAACCCGGCAATGCAGCTTGAGGACCAGGGGATCAAGGGCCTGGGCGAGGTGCATTACAACCTATTGGAGCCCGCGCTAATCGAGGCGTCAATCCTTAGGGAAGAAGGCCGGCTGGGTCTTGGCGGCGCCCTTTTGGTGGAGACCGGCAAGTTCACTGGGCGCTCTCCCAAGGACAAACACGTCGTGCGCAGCGCCACGACAGAAGAGACGATCTGGTGGGAGCAGAATGCACCCATGACACCTGCCGCATTCGATGCGCTGCATGCCGATATGCTGTCTCACATGACGGGGCGCGACTACTTTGTTCAGGACCTCTATGGAGGGGCGGATCCGGCGCACCGGCTGAATGTGCGGCTTGTCACAGAGCTTGCCTGGCACTCGCTCTTCATCCGTCACATGTTGCGCCGCCCGGACCGAGAGGATCTTGATCGTTTCGTCCCGGAGTTCACGGTCATCAACCTGCAGTCCTTCAAAGCCGATCCCGAACGCCACGGTTGTCGCTCCGAGACAGTGATCGCCATCAATTTCGATCGCCAGCTCATCCTAATCGGTGGAACTGAATACGCCGGCGAGAACAAGAAATCCGTTTTTTCAGTTCTCAACTACATCTTGCCGGGCAAAGGGGTGATGCCGATGCATTGTTCGGCGAACCACGCGAACGGCAACCCGGTGGATTCGGCCGTATTTTTTGGGCTTTCCGGAACTGGCAAGACCACGCTGTCGGCCGATCCGGGCCGCGTGCTCATAGGCGATGACGAGCATGGCTGGTCGAACCGGGGGATCTTCAACTTTGAGGGCGGCTGCTACGCAAAGACGATCTCGCTGTCGCCCGAAGCCGAGCCCGAGATCTATGCCACGACGTCGAAATTTGCGACCGTTATCGAGAACATGGTCTACGATGAAGAGACCCTTGAGCTCGACTTCGAGGACGATAGCCTGACCGCGAACATGCGCTGCGCCTATCCGATGGATTACATATCGAATGCATCGAGCACGGCGCTCGGTGGGCATCCAAAGAACATCATCATGCTCACCTGCGACGCTTTCGGCGTGCTGCCCCCAATTTCTCGGCTAACGCCGGCCCAGGCGATGTACCACTTTTTGTCGGGCTTCACCTCCAAAGTCGCCGGCACCGAGCGCGGGGTTACAGAGCCGCAGCCCACCTTCTCCACCTGCTTCGGCGCGCCCTTCCTACCGCGCCGACCCGAGATCTATGGCGCGCTCCTGCGTGAGAAAATTGCTCGCCATGGGGCCACATGCTGGCTTGTAAATACCGGTTGGACCGGCGGCGCCTACGGAACGGGCAGCCGTATGCCGATCAAAGCGACGCGCGCCCTCCTGACAGCGGCCCTCGAGGGGTCGCTCGCGGATGCTGATTTCCGCAAGGATCCGAACTTCGGCTTCGAAGTCCCGATCGCGGTCCAAGGGGTCCCCGACATTCTACTCGACCCCCGCCGGACTTGGGACGACGCGAGCGCCTATGACGCTCAAGCCAAGAAGCTGGTAGCGATGTTTGCCGAGAACTTTGAGCAGTACACGGCCTTTATCGACGAGGACGTCAAGGCGATTGCAATCAGCTGATCGTCAAAACGCAGAGCGCGCTCCTGGCGGGGCGCGCCCAAAAACATCCTTGCACCAACAATCGCGAACCGGCATATACGCGCGGCGCGTGGGGCAATAGCCCCACGCCTCCCAGTTGGGGTGTAGCCAAGCGGTAAGGCAGCGGTTTTTGGTACCGTGTACCGTAGGTTCGAATCCTACCACCCCAGCCAAGCACTCTCCTCTTTTTGGTGGAGCACTAGGTCCTTCGAATTAGTGCCGCTATGTCCGTTGGTTAGCATTGCGTTCTTACAGTGGAGACCGCGTGATCTCTGAGAATTGCTCGCAAATGGCGGAG
>JBCCKB010000242.1:0-5816 GCA_039027595.1 Pseudomonadota bacterium
GCGGTGAATTCGCGGGCGAGCCTTCCTACAGCTACCAAACCGGGCCCGACGGGCGCCAATACGCGGTCGGTGGCGAGGTCCCGATCGATGTCTCGCCAGTCCCCGATGACCCCGAAGCAACGATCGCGAAAATGGACGTGGTCAAACGCGCGGCTCTGGCCCCCGCCGAACCCTCCACCGCCGATCGCAGGGTGGCCGCGGAGGCGGATGCCAAACGCCTGGCGGCCATGGCGGAGCTCATGGCGCTTAGATCCGCTGAACAATCGGGACAACTCGTTGACCTCAGGCTCTGACCTCGCCCTTCTTCTCTTTCGAAATATCCCCAGGGGAGCGCCGAGGGGGACGGGTCCCCCTCGGCCCCGGTCGGCGCATAAGGGGCGCCGAGATCCCCTGGCGCCCCTGTCCTTTACGGTTTTTAGGGGGTTCCGGCCCGCACCTTGGTTGAGCTATCAGGTGCAGACTGACATCAAGGCGCCAAATGGGGACCCCATGAAATTCTTTGTCGACACCGCCGATACCGATGCCATTCGGGAACTCAATGAACTCGGCATGGTGGACGGGGTCACCACGAACCCCTCGCTGATCATGAAGTCGGGACGCGACATCAAAGAGGTGACCGCCGAGATCTGCGGTATGGTTGCGGGTCCGGTCAGCGCCGAGACTGTGGCGCTCGACGCGGATGGCATGGTCGCCGAGGGTTTGGAACTTAAGAAGATCGCCGAGAACATCGCCGTCAAAGTTCCGCTGACCTGGGCGGGACTCAAGGCGTGCAAGGTCCTGAGCGACCAAGGTCACATGGTGAACGTCACCTTGTGCTTTTCGGCCAACCAGGCGCTCTTGGCCGCAAAGGCCGGCGCCACATTCATCTCGCCCTTTATCGGGCGTCTCGATGACATCAACCTCGATGGCATGGAGCTCATCGCCGACATTCGCGAGATCTACGACAATTACGGTTTCGAAACACAGATCCTCGCCGCCTCTATCCGGTCCGCAAACCACATGAGCGAGGCTGCGAAAATCGGAGCCGATGTAGCCACCGCCCCCCCGGACGTGATCAAGAAGATGGCTCAGCACCCGTTAACCGACAAGGGGCTCGATGCGTTCCTGAAGGACTGGGAGAAAACGGGCCAGAAGATCCTCTGACCCGGCCACCGAAAATTTGCCCACGTCCCTCGGCTGACACGGTCGCGTGGTCTGGCGGTGCCGCTGTGAGAGAATTCTGGCATTGTGGACGCGGCGCGTGACATTCAAGACCCGTCGATACCCTAACTCAATGCACACTCGGTTTAAGACTTGCCCGAAGCGGCCGCCCCTGTGAGAAGGTGCCAACGCTCCCCGTCAAGAGGGAGGGCCCAACATGAGCAAGAGGCACGACATGACAAACCCGGCCCCGACGCAGGATTTCCTCAAGGAGAGCATTCTCGAACAACCGCATCTCGTGCTGGAGGACCCAGAGATGATGCGCGCGCTTATTGAGGCAAACGAGCGGACCCTGGGTTCGAACATCGTCGATCTCAGGGGCATCGCCATGGAGCGGCTCGAAGCCCGGTTCGAGCGGCTTGAAGACACCCACCGGAGCGTGATCGCCGCGGCCTATGAGAACCTCTCGGGGACCAATCAAATTCATCGGGCAGTCCTGCGTCTCCTGGAGCCCACCGATTTCGTCAGTTTTATCCTGGATCTCGACGGCGACGTGGCGGATATCCTGAGGGTTGACTGCGTCCGCCTGATCCTCGAGGGGGACGTGGTAGAGGCAGATCGATCACTCGCGCAGATCTCCGAGGTCGTGATGGTGCGGGAGCCGGGGTTCGCGGATCGATATATCACCCAAGGTCGGGACGCTCCCGCGCGCAAGGTCACGCTGCGGCAATTGAACGAGGGCGACAGCACGCTTTACGGGTCCGAGGCCGTTTGGATCCGCTCGGAAGCCTGCCTCAAGCTGCAATTTGGACCTGGCTGCCTGCCTGGGCTCCTGTGCCTCGGCGCCGAGGATCCACATCTCTTTTCGGCCAGCCAAGGCACCGACCTGCTGACCTTCTTCACGGGCGCCGTCGAACGCGCCATGCGTCGCTGGCTCGCGTGACGGCGCTTCCTACCGCCACTCTTGTGGCTGTGGACACTTGGCTCACGGGACTTTTGGCCGTGCAAGGACGGGCTCCTCGGACGATCGAGGCCTACCACCGCGATGTCTCCGGATTTCTGGTCTTCCTCTCGGGTCATCTCGGAACCTTGGTTACGCCAGCGACGCTCGGAGAGATTACCTTGTCGGACATGCGCGCCTGGATGGCGCATGAGCGCGGTCGGGGAATATCTGCCCGGTCGCTCGCCCGCGCGCTATCATCGGTGAAATCATTCTTGGCCTGGATGGCTGAACGCCGCGACGGCGATGCCACGCCCGCGCTGTCCGCGCGTAGTCCGGGGTTTCGCCGAAAGCTGCCGCGCCCCCTCAGCATCCACGCCGCGAAACATGTGATCGAAAGAGTGGACCTTCAGGCGGCAGAGCCCTGGATCGCGGCAAGGGATACGGCCGTTGTGACCTTGCTCTACGGTCTAGGTCTCCGAATCTCCGAGGCCCTGAACCTGAAGGGCGCGGACGCGCCGATGTCCGAGGCGATCCGGATATCCGGCAAGGGTGGCAAGGAGCGTGTCATACCCGTGATACCGCCTGCCCGGGACGCCGTTGCGGCCTACACGCGGTGCGTGCCATTTAAGCTCTTGCCCAAGGATCCCCTCTTTCGCGGGGTGCGGGGGGGCGGCCTCGGGGCCCGAACTGTCCAAAAGGTGATGGAGACGGCCAGAAACCAGCTTGGCCTGCCCGCCAGCGCCACGCCTCACGCCCTACGCCACAGCTTTGCCACGCATCTCCTGGCCGCAGGCGGCGATCTTCGCGCGATCCAAGAGCTTCTGGGGCATGCCTCTCTATCGACCACTCAAGCCTACACCGCGGTGGATACCGAGCGGCTAATGGCGGTTTATGAGGCCGCGCATCCGAGGGCGGCGCGCTAAAGGCACTCTGTTCCCGAGCCCCACCGCGAAGGGTAGGCTATTCCGCTTCCCCCCAGGAGCCGACAGGCGGCTCACCGCACGAGATAGGTCAACGCGAGCGGGCGCCGCCCTTTGCTCTGCCTGCGCCGAGCGCCGCCCCGCTGTGCAGCCACCCGAAAGGTCGACTTCGGGATCGGACCCCAAGCCACCGGCGTCCGCCGGACGAAAACCGGCCGTGCCAGGTGACCCGATGGGACACGGGCCTGCGGAATGACGGGCTCGCCCATTGAGATGGCCGAGCTTTTTCGTCATGAGAGGGTATGACGACCGGCGGTCCCCCGATCCTGCGCGCTCTTTCGGTGCATCTTCTGACCGCGTCGGGCGCCGTCTTCGCGATGCTCGCCATGCTCGCCGCGGCCCAGGCGAAGTGGAGCCTCATGTTCCTTTGGCTCGTCGTCGCGTTCTTCGTCGATGGGATCGATGGGCCGCTGGCGCGCCACTATAATGTCGCGGAAAACGCGACTCGCTATGATGGCGTCCTTTTGGATCTGATCATCGACTATCTCACCTACGTCTTCATCCCGGCTTTCGCGCTCTTTTCGTCAGGCCTGTTGCCCGGTTGGACGGGCTGGTGCGCCATCATTGTCATCACATACGCGAGTGCGATGTATTTCGCCGACAACCGGATGAAGACATCGGACTACTCGTTCCAGGGCTTTCCCGCCTGCTGGAACATGGTCGTCCTCGTCTTGTTCGCGCTCGAGCCGAATTTCTGGGTCAGTCTCGCGATCGTGATTGTCCTCGCAGCGGCAATGTTCGCGCCCGTGAAGTTCGTCCATCCAGTGCGCACCATGCGCTGGCGATGGCTGACCCTTCCCGTCGCGCTTGGCTGGACCTTCTTCGCCGGTTGGGCCGCCTGGGTGGATTTCGACCCGCAAAGCTGGGCGCATTGGGGACTCGTAGTCAGCTCGCTCTACCTCGTGCTTGCAGGCGCGGCGCAGCAAGTGATCCTTCGCGAGCCCCTTTGAGATAAGCCGGGTCGTCGGGCCGAGAGGTCGACCGGCCAGAGTTTTATGGTTAGCCGCGAGTTAAGCCTTCAAATCGAGAGAAATTCCCAGCGTCCCTGGGCCCAGAAACGCCCATGTGGAACTGATTGGTAACGCCTAAGGCAAGAGAACGGCGTCACTGTGCAACGGGTTTCAGGAGGAACCACCGATGACGTACGCTGTGTACGACTATGGCACGATCCAAGGCACGTGGGCGATGGTCCGCACCGTTGGAGATGCCGGATCCGGGCGGATGGCAGAATTGGCCATGCACCGTAACGACAAAGCTGGCGCTCCGGGCGCCATGTCGCTGGAAACCGCGGAAACGCGGATGACAGAGAAATTCAATACAATGGACACCGATGGCGACGGGATGATCTCCCAGGCGGAGTTTGCCGAGGCAACGATGCCGAAACCACCAGCGCCAGCGCCGGTGAGCGAGGATCAGAGCATTCGCGCGATCCTCGAAGGTATTCTGGCCCAGCTTCAGACATTGAATGCCAGCGAGGCCGCTGTCACGGAAGCCGCCCCGGTCGTTGAGACAGGGAACACCGTGGCCGCCGAAGCCGCGCCACTGACCTCAGCGGCCCAGGCAGCCGAGGCGGCAAAGGTGATCGGCGCGGCTGAGGCAGCAGCCGAGGCCCTTGACGAGCCCCTCGGGATTGAGAGCAAGGACAGCGCCGAGACGGTCGTGGAAATTGTTGAGACTGCGCCGGCGGCCGCTGCCGAGGATGTTGCCTTGGCCACCGATCAGAATGAGGCGGCCATTATCGCAACGGCCGTCACCGAAACCGCGACCGAAGAGGATGTTGAGGGTCAGTTCGAAACACTCATCGACCTTCTTGAAGACGGCGAAGAGACCGGCAACTACTCCACGCGCTTGTCTGATTTCGTGGAGAACCTCTACGTGGATGTCCAGACAATCCTGGACGCCGCCTGACCTGATTGACGCCCCGGCGCCGTCGCTGATCGGCGTCTGGGCCCCTCAGCCCGCGCTTCCGCGCTCCGTGGAACACCGGATAGCCCGCGAAAGCCGGATTGGTCCGGTCGCCGTTTCGGGGTCAACCAAACGCCCGCCTTGCGTGGCCCGAAGCCCGATTTCACCCGCGACCCGGCGAATGTCCGGCATCAGCGGTCGCCAATCCTCGGCCAAGGCCCGCGCGGCCTCAGAAGGGCAGAACGTCTTGCGCGGGCCCCGCTTCTCCGCAAGGTCCCTGAGTACCGCAGCGATGTCCGCATCGCTCACTGGCGCCGTCATACCAGGCTTTCCAGATCGCCCGCGAGCGCGGCTTCCACGAAGCCTTCGGGATCCGCGCCGAAGGCCTGCCAAAGCCGGAAATGGTCGGTATCGCGGTAGCTGACAGGTTCGATGGCACGATGGGTGAGCCGCCAGACCGTGGCGCCGGGCACCGCCATCAGAAGAGGTGAATGGGTGGCCATGATCACCTGGGCATCGGCGCCCTGCTGGATTTGGGTCAGGAACGCCAGGAGTTCCGCCTGCCGCCGGGGAGAGAGCGCCGCCTCCGGCTCGTCGAGAATGTAGAGACCTTGCGTGCCCATGCGCTCGGAAATGAGCCCCGCGAACCCCTCGCCATGGGAGACCGACAGGTGATCGGTCCCAAGAAGCCCCGCGACCGCTTCGAAGCTCCCCGCTCTGAGAAACCAGCCCCGCGCGACCTTGGGAAGCCAGACGGGCCGAAGCCGCGCCGAAAGCGCCTCGGGGCCCGTGGCGCCCGGGTCGGCCACGGCGCCCACCCAAGCTCCGCCGCCGGTAACAGGGAACCC